>NZ_JASGSR010000009.1:0-124555 GCF_040446015.1 Bradyrhizobium sp. INPA03-11B | reverse complement strand
GTCGATGCTGCGCGACAATCCGTCGGGCGTGCCGACGGCGAGCAGCTGGATTTCCGGACGGCTGTTCGCGGTGCCGACCTGCGTCGATGCCAGTGCGGCGCGGATGTCGGCCTGGTCGGCCGGAATGTCGTAGCCGCCGGACAGGATCACGTTGGCACCGCTCGCCGCGAGCGTGGTGGCTCCGACCCGGATGCGGCCGTCGCGGATGTTGAAGGGAATTTGCGCCGAAGCGACCGACAGCGGACCTGCCACGAGCGCCGGTTCGACGATCTGCCTCAACCGCGTATCGTCGGTCGCCTGCCCGGAATCGCTGGCGCGGATCGCGACGTCGAACGCACGCGGATCGAGGCCCGGAAGGTTCAGCCCCTCGAGCGTCACGGCACCGCTGCCGGACAACGCGCCGATCAGCGCCGAAGCGCTGCGGCCCTGCGTCAACAACGTCATCTGCATCGCGGCACGTCCCTTGGGCATCGCGAGACTGCGATAGCGCAGGGCCGAAGCGTCGACGCCCGACAGCTGCACATTTGCATTCAAGGCAAGTCCATTGACGCCCTGTCGCGCATCGATGGAAGCGCTGGCCTCGCCGCCGCCGATCTTGCCCTTGATGCCGTCAAAGGTCAGCGACTGCCCGTCCGACCTGATGGTGCCGCTGACCGGCTGCAGCTCGGCGCCGCCCGGCAGCAGACCGTGCAGCGCTTCGAACGTCACCTTGCCGCGCCAAGCGCTCGTCAGCCCCTGGCCGAGCGGCTCCGTCGCATCGTGCCCAGCCGCACCGATCGCAGCAACGAAGATCGGCGCGAGCGAGATCTGATCGAGACCGACTTCACCATCGACGCTTTTCTGATCGCCGAGCGTCAGCGCCAGTCGGCCGCGCAGCCGTGAACCGGCGACGATGCTGTCGAGATCGTCGAAGGTCAGTTTGTCGCCCGCGAGCGTTAGCTTCGATGACAGGCGGATGTTCGCTACCGGATCGGATGATTTCAGATTGAGCAGCGGACTGATGTCGGCGCTGCGGACACGGAGGCTGACGCTCGATTTGCTCTCGCTGGCGCCGTCCTTGGTCCACGGTTCGGCAGTCCCTTCCGCATCCACGTCGAGCCCCGCGCCCCAGAGCCTGGCCTTGAGCCGCAGCGGCGCGAGCCACGCCCCGGTCACGATGCCTTCGAATTGCGTCGCGCCCGCGCCGGCTGCGACCGCATGGTCGAGCCCAAGCAGCGCTAGCAGCGCATTGCCCTCGGCGGCGGAGACTTTCGCCTCGGCTGTCACGTCGCTGCGGCGAAGCGCGTCGAAATCCAGCGCACGTATCGCAGCGACAGGCGGCGCCGCAGAGATTACCGTATTGCCCTTGAGCTGCGGCGTGTCGAGATCGAGCGTCGCGCGCGCGCTGACGCGATCCGCGGCCTTGCCCTTGCCGAGGTCGAGTGCGAGCTTGGCGCGGACCGGACCGGCATCCGCGCGGAGCACGCCGAGCCGCGCGGCAAGCGCCGGCGCAAAGGGCTGAACGACGGCGGTCAGCCGGGCGAGCGAGGCGGCGGTCGCGTCGACCGCGAGCTTGCCGGTCGAATTGGCGCGGTCGAAATTGCCGCTGCCGTCCAGCGTGACATTGTCGGGCTGACCGATCTTCACGCGCTCGAGCACGATGCTCTTCGGGCTGTAGGCGATCTTCGCCAGCAGCGGCCGCAATTCCTGCCCGGAGGAGATTGCGCGCCCGACGTCGAGCGACAGCTGCGCCTCGTCGGGCCATTCGGCCTGCGGACCAGCCAGCGAGCGGATGAACGCCGCGGTCGCATCGAGATCGAGCCGCTCCGCCTTCAACTGTGCCTCGACCTTCGATCCGCTCGTCGCCTCGCGATGCGCGACCGCGATGCGGCCCTCAAGCGCGCCGCCCTCGATCTCCGCCTTCATGGCGTCGATCGAAAAGCCTGATGGCGACACCGTGACGTCGCCGCGCAAGCGGAGCGGCTTCTGGCTGCGATAGGCGATGTCGCCCCGCCCCTGCAGCCAGGTCATCAGCGTATCGGGATCGGACGATTCGATGTTGAGCGCGGTCTTGAAACTGTTCGCGACCCCGGCTTGCGCGCTGGCGCCGCTCATCGAGACCCGCGTCGATCCCGGCGCGCGAAACTCCAGCCGGCGCACCGTCCATGATTTCGCATCCGATTGCAGCTCGGCCGAAATGTCCTGCAACGGGCGGCCGCCGAGCATGACCTGCTCGGACGTGAACTCGACCTGCGCCGGGATCGGGCTTTGCGGAAGACCCGACAACACCGCGCGCATGGCCGGCAGCACGCGCACCGGCTCGACATTGCCGTTGCCGCTGTCCTTGCCGCTATCTTTGGCGGCGAACTTGTCGCCATCGAGCTGCCGCGCCGCGAGCGAGGCGCGCAGCAGCGGCGATGTGCCGAACCGCAGATCGCCATTGCCCGCGAGCTTCAGCGCGCGGTCCTCGGCGCCATAGCTCACCTCGACCTGGTCGAGGCGTGCCGCCGAATAGTCCGACTTGACCTTGGCGGCGATCCGCCAGGACGGCATGTCGCTGCCGCCGCGCTGGCCCGGCGTACCCGCCAGCGTCACGGTGCCCTCGAACCGCGGCGCGCGGGCTTCGAAGGTCAGGATGCCGTCGAGGTCGGCCGACACCGGCCGCTGACCGGGATCGATGTTGAAGTGCAGGCGGGTGCCGCTGCCATCAGCGCTTTGCCCCGAGGAGATCCGAAACGGGTAGCGGTTGCCGTCGAACATGAAATTGCCGTCGCCGCGGATCGCGCCGGCCAGCGAGCGGACATCGCCGCTGAAGGCAATGTCGTTCAGCTCGAGCGTGCTGCGGCTCGCGGCATCGTGCAGCGCGACGCGGCCGGTCAGATTGAGACGGTCGATCGCCAGCGACGCCAGATTGAAGGTCCCGCTCGATGGCGACCAGTCGATCCGCCCCTTCGGGTCGAGCCCGAGATCGAGCGACAGGCCATTGATAGTCAGCTCGTTCGCGCGCACTTCGCCGCGCATCAGGGAGCTCAGGCTGAACTCGACGTCGAGATTGGCGGCCCGGACCTTGCCCATGTCGTTGGCGCCGCCGACGGTGACGGTTTTCAACCGGAGCGAGGGAGCGGGCAGCAGGCGCGCGTCGAGATTGCCGGCGACGCGAACCGGCGCGCCGATGATCTTGGACGCCTCCGCCTCGAACTGCGGCCGGAACTGGTTCCAGTCTACGAAATATGGACCGACCAGCGCAGCGACCAGTGCCAGAATGAAGGCGATTGCCAGGCCGAGCAGCGTCGTCTGCACGGTGTCTCCCTTTGAGCCCGCTCCGCGGCAGCCTCCTTATGCTGAACCCTTTGCCAACCCTTGGCCGGAGCAACCCAAATATAGAGACAAGTATGGCGAAGTCACAGCGGCTTTACCGCTGCGAGGTCAGGTGGAATGTGGATTTCCGTTCAAGCGTGCGTGCGCTCCGGCCGTCGCGGCAGGAACGCCGCCCTGCCGCCGATCCGGAATGTCACCAGCTCGCCGGGAGCCGCTTCAGCCCGCGCAGCACGAAGGTCGGCCGCCACTCCGGATTTTCCGCGTCATCCAGCCGCAGGTCGGGGATCCGGCGCAGCAGCGTCGAGATCGCGATTTCGGCCTCGATCCGCGCCAGCTGGGCGCCGAGGCAGAAATGGATGCCGCCGCCGAACGACAGCGGCTTCACGTTCGGCCGCTGGATGTCGAGCTTTTCGGGATGGTCGGGATAGACGGCCTCGTCGTGATTGGCCGAGCCCAGCAGGCACAGCACGCTTTCCCCCTTCGGGATGCGCTTGCCGCCGAGATCCTCGATGTCTTCCAGCGCGACGCGGCCGGTCAGCTGGACCGAGGAATCGTAGCGCAGGAACTCCTCGATCGCGTTGGTGATCAGGCCGGGATTGGCCTTCAGCAACGCGAGCTGGTCCGGGTTGCGGAACAGCGCGAGCAGGCCGTTGCCGATCAGGTTAACGGTCGTCTCGTGACCGGCGCCGAACAGCAGGATGATGTTGGCGGTCAGTTCCTCGTTGGTCAGCTTCTGGCCGTTCTCCTCGGCCTGCACCAGCTGGGTGGTGAGGTCGTCACCGGGCTGCTTGCGGCGCAGCTCGAACAGCTGGTGGAAGTACATCGCGGCCATCGCATTGCCGGCGTTGCCCTGCTTGATCTCCTCCGCCGACAGCGGCACCGGCTCGAGCAGGCGTCCGCCGTCGCGCGAGCCGTTGTAGAAGGCATCGCGATGCTCCTCCGGGATGCCGAGCATGTCGCAGATGATCGTCACCGGCAGGCGGAACGCGAAATCCTCGATCAGATCCATCTTCCCCTGCGGAATGATGCGGTCGAGCGTCTCGTCGACGACGTGCTGGATGCGCGGGCGCATGTCCTCGACCCGGCGTGCGGTGAACGCCTTCACGACGAGGCCGCGCAGCCTTGTGTGATCCGGCGGATCCTGCTGCAGCATCCAGTGGCTCATGCTGCGGATGACCGGCTCGTCCATGATCTTGGGGCCGTAGCGGCGGATCGAGCGCTCGACGTAATCCTTGCCGAACCGCTTGTCGCGCAGCACGAGGCTCGCCTCCGCGTGGCGGCTGGCGACGAACGCGCCGTGCGCGTTGACATGCATCGGATCTAGGCGGCGCAGCCGCTCATAATACGGATAGGGATTGCGAATGAATTCGGGTGCCAGTGGATTGAAAAGCGGATCGCCGCTGGCCGGCTGAACTTGCTCGTTCATGGTGACCTCGTTCGCTCGCTGCACCAGTGCATGTAGCGTGGTGCGCCTTGGTGTCATCCTCAAGACCGCACCACAAATGTGCGGCTGTTCTGGTTCTGAAATTCGATACACTATTGTATCGAGTTGCATTCTGCCCTAAAATGCGCCGATGTCAAGGGTTCGAACCAGACCGACACGGGACGACACCTGCGAGAAGCTGTTCGAGGCAGCGGCGCGGGTGTTCGAGGAACAGGGCATCGGCGGCGCCAGCATCGAGGCGATCGCGGCCGCGGCGGGCTTCACCCGCGGCGCGTTCTATTCGAACTTCAAGAGCAAGGACGAGCTGATCTTCGCGATGCTCGAGGATCACGTCGAGCAATCGATCCGGCGCAATCTCGATCTGCTCGCCAAGCACAGCGACCTCGCCGACTTCCTGGAGGCACTGCGCACCGTGGATCGCAGCCGGCAGGATCCGCTCGGGCGCTCGCCCCTCCTGCACATGGAGATGATCCTGTTCGTGGCGCGCGCCGAGAAGCGCCGCCCCGAACTCGCCAAGCGCCTGCGCGCGCGGCGCAAGCTGATCGCCGACATAGTCGAGACCGCGCAGAAGAACAGCGGCAGGAACGCCAGACTCAATCCGGACTGGACCGGCGCGATCGTGCTGGCGCTGGAAGACGGCTTCCGCCTGCACCGCCTGATCGATCCGGACACCACACCCGCCGACAGTTGCCTGCGCGCGATCACCGACCTGCAGCGGGCGATCGGCGTTTCATCCGCCTGAAGCGTCAGGCCGCGCTGGCGACCTTGTGCATTTGCCCGGCGACGGCGCGGACCTTGCGCGGCGAAGCCTGCCAGATCGCGAGTGCCGACAGCAGGCTGACGGCAATGCCGAGCAGGAACGCGCTGGTATAGCTGCCCGAGAGATCATAGAGCTGTCCCGTGATCCACGGGCCTGCGGCGCCGCCGGCGAGCGCAGCCAGCATCACGGTGCCGAAGATGCTGCCGTAATGCTTGCCCTGGAAGATCTCGAGCACCACCGGTCCCATCACGGAAGTCAGGCCGTAGCCGAGCGCGCCCTGCGTGAAGACCATGAGATAGATCAGCGCCATGCTCGGCCAGTATTTCAGCGCGGCGAGCGCGGCAAAGCAGATCACGAAGCCGAAGCAGGAGATCGCCCACACCCATTCGCGGCCGATGCGATCGGACAAATGCCCGAGCCAGATCTGGCCGGGAATGCCGAGCAGGCTGACGACGCCAAGCGCCCAAACGCCGACATTGGAGCTGAAGCCGATGTCGAGCAGGAATTTGGTCTGATGCACCTGCACCGCGTACCAGATGTACAGGCCGCAGAAATAACCGATCGCGATCCACCAGAACCGCGCGGTGCGCAGCGCGCGCGGTAGCGTCCAGTCGGTGCCGGCCCACACCGGATCGACGATATTCGATGCCGGCCTGGCCGACGTCGCCGTCGGCGCGGCATCGCCGTCCGGCTGCAGACCGATGTCCTCGGGCCGCTTGTGCAGCAACAGGTTGATCGGCGCGAGCACGACCAGCACCACGATCCCCATCGCGGTGCAGGCGGTACGCCAGCCGGTGTGCTCGATCATGTGCTGCACCCATGGCAGCAACGTCACCGAGCCGATGCCGACGCCGGCGAAGGCGAGTCCGATCGCCAGCCCGCGGCGGCGGATGAACCAGTTCGGCACGAACAGCGATTGGCCGGAATAGCCGAGGCAGACGCTGCCGGAGCCGACCAGCACGCCGATGGTGAGATAGAGGTGCCAGGGCTGGGTGGTCAGCGGCGCCAGCAGCAGGCCCGAGCTCATCAACAGGACTCCGAGCTCCATCACCGCGCGCGGACCGCGGCGGTCCATCAGGCGGCCGATCAGCGGGCTCGCGATCGCGGAGGCGACAAACCCGAACGAGAATGCGCCCGCGGTGACGCCGCGCTCCCAGCCGAACTCGGAGATGATCGGCGGATAGAACAGCGAGAATGCCGTCCGTGCGTTGACGCCGATCGCCATGGTGACGAAGGTCACCGCGACGATGATCCAGCCGTAGAAGAAGGGAAGCCGCATGACCACCTTGTGTCAGACCTGAATTGAACTGTCGATGCCCGCGATTTCCATCAACCGCTCAGCGCGTGGCTTTCATGGCCGAAATAGGCGCGCTCGAGCCGGTGCGCGAGATCGCTTTCGCCGGTCACAGCCTCCAGCGCGATCGCGCCCTGCACCAGCGCGTAGACCCGATCGGCACAGGCCAACGCCTTCTCGAGCAGCTGTTCGACAAGCAGCACGGAGGTGCCCTGCTCACGCAGCCGGCCGATGACGTTGAGAACACGATCGACCAGCACCGGCGACAGTCCCGCGGAAGGCTCGTCGAGCATCAGGAGCCGTGGCCGGCGGACCAGCCCCTGCGCCACCGTCAGCATCTGCTGTTGCCCGCCTGACAGCGCGCCGCCGCGCTCATGCCGCTTCTCGGCGATCTCGGGAAAGAATGACAATGCCTCCTCGACGCGCACGGCGCGTTCGGCGCGTGGCAGGTCGTAGCCGGCGAGCAGCAAATTGTCGGTCACGGAGATCTGCGTGAACACGCGATGGCCTTCGATCACGTGCACGAGCCCGGCCCGCGCCGCATCGCGCGGCGTGGCGTTGGTCATATCGTTGCCGCCGAACCTGACCTGCCCGGCAGTGACGGGCAACAGACCCGACATCGCGCGCAGCAGCGTGGTCTTGCCGGCGCCGTTGGGACCGAGCAGCGCGACGACCTCGCCGGCCGCAATCGTCATGTCGATGCCGTGCAGCACGCGGATCTTGCCGTAGCCGGATTCCAGCACGCCCACTTTAAGCAGAGGTTCAGCCGCCGAGGTAAGCACTGACGACCTCCTTGTGGACGCGGATCTCCGCCGGCGTTCCCGCTGCCAGCGTGCGGCCGAGATTGAGCACGGTGACCTGGTGGCAGATATCGAAGATCAGATCGGCATGATGTTCGACCAGCAGTACGCCGGTGCCGCGGCCGCACACCGCCTTGATCAAGCTGGCGAGCCGCTCGATCTCGTCGTTGGAGAGACCTGCCGCGGGCTCGTCGAGCAGCAGGAAATCCGGATCGAGCATCAGCGCCCGCGCGATCTCGATGAAGCGCAGCTCGCTGTGCTGCAGCCGATCGGCGCGCACATCGGCGAGCGCCTCGAGGCCAACGACGCCGAGCAGCGCCCGCGCCTTCGCGGCCAGCATACGTTCGTCGGCGCCGTTGCGCGGCAGCGCAAGCATCGCCTCGACGAAGTTGGCCCGGCCCTCGATCGAGCCGCCGATCATGACATTCTCGAGCACCGAGGCTTCGCCGATCACGCGCGGCGTCTGGAAGGTGCGCGCGATGCCGCAAGCGGCGCGCTTGACCGGCTGGCCCGCGGGCAGCGTCTCGTCGCCGAGCGTCATGGTGCCGGCCTTCGCGGCGTAGTAGCCCGAGATCACGTTCAGGGTGGTGGTCTTGCCGCTGCCATTCGGGCCGATCAGGCCGTGGATCTGGCCGGACGCGACATCGAGATCGAGGCCGTCGATCGCCTTCACATTGCCGAAGCTCAGCGCGATGCCGCGCAGCTGCAGCGTCTTGCCACCGTCGCGCCGGCGCACGATGTCGGCGAGCGCGGCCGGGCGCGGCACGATGGCGCGGTTGCTGGCGAGCGGACGGCGGTTGCGGAAATCGAGCAGCGCCGCGATGCCGCCGGGCATCACCAGCACGATCAGGAGCAGCAGCACCGCGTAGAGGAAGGTCGACCACGCCGCCAGCGGCGCCGCGATCTCGGGCAGGATGGTCAGGATGATGGTGCCGAGCATCGGGCCGAGGATCGAGCCGCGGCCGCCGATCAGGATCGCGATGAAGAACAGCACCGAGAGATCGAAGGTGAAGGCGTCGGGCGTGATGTAGGTCTGCAGCGTCGCGAACAAGCCGCCGGCGACCGCCGCCAGCGCACCGGCGAACAAGAAAATCGCGATCAGCATGTTCGGCTTGGAGATGCCGCTGGCCTCGGCGGCGACTTCGGCGTCGCGCACCGCGATCAGGGCGCGGCCGAAGCGGCTGCGCGCGACGTTGGCGCTCATCCAGGTGGTGAATGCGGCAAACGCGATGCAGAGGGCGTAGAAGCCCCACGGCGTGTTGAACGGCGCCGGGAATTCGGGACCGGCAATGCCGATGCCGCCGCCGGTCACGCTCTGCCAGGCCAGCGCGATCTGGGTCACGATAGTCGCAAAGCCCAAGGTCGACATCGCGAAATAGAAGGTGCGCAGGCGCAGGGCGGGCAGGCCGACGATCACGCCGAAGATCGCGCCGATCAGGCCCGCGACCGGCAAAGCGGCAAACACCGGAATGGCCGGCATCACGTTGCCGGCGACCAGCACGCTGGTCGTGTAGGCGCCGAGCGTCAGCAGCGCGACATAGCCGATCGCGAGGTGACCGGCAAAGCCGACCACGAGATTGAGGCCGGACACCAGCACCCAGTAGATCGCCATCCGGGTGCCGATCAACACCCAGTAATCATTGCTGACGAAGGGCAGCAGCACGGCCAGCACGAGGATGCCGAGGAACGGCAGGATGTGCGGCAGCGCGGCGCGCCATGCGCCGCTGTCGGTCCGAGGCGGAGCGGCTGCGACCGAGGTCATCACACCCTCCGCGCGGTCGACGCGCCGAACAACCCCTGGGGAGCAGCCAGCAGCACCACGATGAACAGCGTGAACACCGCGACCGAGGAGAAGATGCCGCCGACCAGGAAATTCGCCGCCTGCTGGAACAAACCGAGCGCCGAGCCGCCGATGATCGCGCCGCGGTTGTTGCCGAGCCCGCCGAGCGCCACCGGCACGAAGCCGTAGAAATTGAGCAGTGCGCCATTGGCGAAGAAAGCCAGCAGCAGCTGCCCGCCGGAGAATCCGGCGATGCCGCCGACCATTCCGGCGAGCGCGTAGCTCGCGACGCGCAGATTGCGCTCCGGCAGGCCGAGCGCCCGGGCCGCGAAATTATCTTCCGCGATGGCGAGGAACGCGCGGCCGACCAGCGTGCGGCGGTAGAGATATTCGAGGCCGATGATGGTGACGGCACAGGCCACGACGGGCAGCCAGAACTTTTCATCCAGCACACCCTCGCCGAATCCTGCGATGCGCGGGAACGGCTGCGGCTCGGTGCCCCATTTGATCGCCGTGACTTGCTGGATCATCAGCGCGACCGCGAGGGTCGAGAGCACGTAGAGATGCTGGTCGAGGCTCTTGAGCACCGGCCGCACCGCGACGAATTCGGTGACGATCCCGATCACCGCGCAGCAGAGCAGCGTCAGCACGAAGCCGACAGCGATCGGCAGGCCGAGCTTCAGCGTGAACATCGAGCCGAACACCCCGCCCAGCATCGCAAGCTGGCCGGCGGTGAAGCTCATCACCCGCGAGGTCGAGAACATCGTGTTGTAGGTGACGCCGACCAGCGCGTAGATCGCGCCCGCCGCGAGACCGGATGCAAGGATCGAGGCCAGCATCGGCTGCGCCCTCGCCCTTCTATGTGTATCCCGGCGCCAGCGCGAAGGTGCCGTTCTTCGCGGTAGAGGATTCCGACATCACGATCTCTTCGGTCAAATAGCCGTTATGCTCGGTCGGTGAGAAGCGGTAATTGCCGAAATAGCCGGGATAGGTCGAGAGCGAATTCCAGTACTTGATAATCCCTGCGCTGTCGGTCGAGCCGCTCTCCGCAACCGCCTTCGCGATCAGCTCGATGCAGTCGATGCCGCCCGCGACCCACCACAACAGCGTATCGTTCAGCGCGACATTGGCCTTGGTCAGCCGAGCGACCAGCTCCTCGCTCTTCGGCGGCAGCTTGCCGGCGCTGTCATAACTGCAGCTCTTGTAGCCGATCGCATAGACCTTCTTCCAGTTCTCGGGTTTTGCAACGAGGTTCGCAAGCTCGCCCGACGCCATCGAGGGATGGCCGACGAAGGGAACGTCCCAGTTCATCGCGGCGCGGGTGTTGAACATGCGCGCCTCCATGCCGGTCGAGACGCTCCACACCACGATCGCCTCGGCGCCGGCGTTCTTGGCGCGCAGCATGTCCGGCGTCATGTCGGGCTGCGTGGAATCGATGTTGGCCTGATACACGACTTCAGCGCCGTCCTTCTTGAACGGCGCGACCGAGGCGCCGACCGCGGTGACGCCATAGCCGGTGGTGTCGCCGATCACGGCGACCTTCTTCACCTTGAGGATCTTCAGGCAATAATTGCGCACGGCGTCGTCCCATTGATTGTTCGACGGCGCGATGCGGAATGCATTGGGGAACTTGACCGGATCGATCAGGGTCTCGACGACACAGGGATGCAAATCCGGCATCTTCGCGCGCGCCATGATCGGCGTGGTCGCCAGCGCCTCGCCCGAATTCAGCGGGCCCCAGATCGCGTGGACCTTGGCCTGGCTGATCAGCTCCTGCGTGGCATTGACAGCCTTGGTCGGATCGCCCTGGGTGTCGCGCATCACGAGCTCGATCTTGCGGCCTTTGACGCCGCCTGCGCCGTTGATGGCATCGACCGCGAAGTTGACGCCACGATTGAAGCCGACGGTCGGCGCCGAGCTCGGGCCGGTGATCGCCGCGAGACAGCCGATCTTGATCGGTTCCGATTGTGCGATGGCGGGAGCGGGGAAGGAGAACGATGCGGCACCGAGAGCACCGGCGCTGCCCAATAAAACGTCACGGCGTGAGATGGCCATGTGATGCACTCCCTGTTTCCCTCTCGGCGCCCGTCGTTTGCTGCGGGACGTCCGTTGATTGATTGTCCGCGCGCTCAGCGGCCGCGGTTTGACGGGCGCAAGTTTGGGCTGGATGCGAAGCTCTTGTCCAGCCCCGCGGACGGCATTGCGCCTTGTTGAACTTTCATAGCCGCGGCCGCCGCGTCCAGTGCTCGGCGTTGACGGCGCCGACGGGCACCTCGCCCGCGACGATCTTCGCCACCTGGCGCACGGTCTCCGACGACTGATGCTCGATCGCCTGCGGCGTCAGGCCGCCGACATGCGGCGTTGCGATCACATTGGGCAGCTTCGCGAGCTCCGGCGTCGGCATCTGGTCGGGCGCCCGGCCGACATCCATCGCCGCACCCGCGATGCGGCCGTCGCGCAGCGCTTCCGCCAGTGCCGCCTCGTCGACCAGATTGCCGCGCGACAGGTTGATGAAGAACGCATGCTTCTGCATCCGCGCCAATGCGGCCCGCCCGATCAGGTTCTCGGTCTGTGCATTGGCGACCGCGAGGCAGACGACGTAGTCGGCGCGCGCCAGCAGGTCGTCGAGCAGCAGATGCGCGATCGCGGCGTCATCGATGGCCGCGAAGGGATCGGCGACCAGCACGTTCATGCCGAGCACCTTGGCGATCCCGGCCAGATAGCGCCCGATGCTGCCATAGCCGATGATGCCGATCGTGCTGCCCGCAAGCTGCCGGCCCATCACGACCTCGGGCGCCCTGCCGGCGTGATAGTCGGCTGTCGCGCGGGAGACGCCGCGCGACAGATCGACCATGAAGCCGAGCGCGAGCTCGGCAACCGACTGGACGAAGCCGGCGCTCGCCTGCGTCACCAGCACGCCGGCTGCGGACGCCGCGCCCACGTCGATGTTGCGGATATCGACCGCACAGCGCACGAAGGCCCGCAGCTTTGGTAGCTTGGGAAAGATTTGGCCCGGCCCCTGCGTCATGCGATCGGCGACGATGATGTCGACATCGGCGGCGGCCTCGACCAGTGCCGCCGCGTCGAGCGCCCCGTCCCCCTCGTGCAGCCTGACGTCGGCGACCGCGCGCAAGCCGTTAAGGCTGCGCTCACCGTAATAATCGCGGCGCATCTGCGGGGTATGGGCGAGCAGCACTTTCACGGCTGTTTGTCCCGAGGACATGGCGGCTTCGGCATCATCACTCGCACCACCCCGAGAGGATCAGATTGAGCGTCGCAGTGTCGTAATTGGGTGCCGGTGCCAGCGTCAACCCCTCGCCGCGCCATGCCATTTCAATCATCGGCAGGCCGTTCACGAGGCCAACCGGCGCATGAACTGTAAGCGACGAACGGTATCCACCGTCGAAGATCGGAGACAGCGCCCATGTCGATCCCGGCTTGCGAAACCATGCGTAGATGGTCCCCGTCCATTGGTTCGGTCCCGCGATCGACGCATTACCGGTCAACAGGACCTCTTTTGCGGTTGCAGGCACACCGAATTGCGCGAGCGGAATCTGCGTCCAGACCGACGCGCAGGCATCGGTCGGTCCCGTTCCGTTCGAGCACATCGCCGGCGTAGTATTGGGCGCGAAGTTGCACGGGGTGAAAGCATAAGGAGTGTTATCGTAGCCGGGGCACACACCGTAGTTTGGCAGGCTGGTATTGTTGAAAACGATCGTCGGGTCGCGAACGTTCTGCGGATTGAAATGCCATGTGGAGCACATGTTGCTCCAGTCATATTGCGCGGCAAAGGCAGGCGTGAGTGTCAGCCAGGCCACGAGAGCGGCCACGATCGTGCGCATGTCAATTGATCCCTTTTCTGCGATGATCACATCGAGACCGCCATCCCGGACGACCTGACCAGGCGCATCACGACCGACAGTACTCATCGCAAAAATACAACCTTTGGCTGACAGATTGGTGAAAGCGACGCGTCACGGGCGCCCGCAACAGTCGCGGCGCATCTGCGGGGTATGGGCAAGCAGCACCTTCATGAGTGTCTCCCCTAATAGCCAAGCGCATGCGGCAGCGCCGTGCTGATCGCCGGCACGAAGGCAATCACCAAGAGGCACAACAGCAGCAGGCCGAGATACCCCGCGATCGGCTTGATGGTCTGTTCGATCGGCACATTGCCGATCAGGCAGGCGCCGTAGAGACCGAGCCCGAGCGGCGGCGCGAACAAGCCGAGCCCCATCGCGATCACGAGCACGACGCCGAAATGCAGCGGATCGATGCCGAGCTTGACCGCGACCGGCAGCAGCAGCGGGCCGAAGATAATCAGCGCTGCGGCGCCCTCGAGCACCGAACCCATCACCACCAGCACCAGGATCGACAGCAGCATGAACAGCCAGATGCCATGGCTGCCCGATATCGCCAGCATGAGCTCGCCGACTGCGTGCGGCACCTGCTGCAGCGTCAGGATGAAGGCGAGCGATTGCGCGGCGGCAACGATGAACAGCACCAGCCCCGAGCGAACGGCCGATTGCACGAAGCAATGCGCGAGGCTCTTCACGCCGAGTTCGCGGAACAAGAGGCTGCCGACGGCAATCGCGTAGACCGCGGCAAAGGCCGAGATCTCGGTTGCGGTGGCGAAGCCGCTCTTGAAGCCGAAGAAGATCATGAAGATCAGCCCGAACGAGGCGATCGCGCCAGTCCACAGGCCAGATACTGCGGCGCGTGGCTCGGGTTCGACGCTTGCCTCCGGGCGCTTGCCGAAGACGATCGACACCGCGATCAGGGCCAGCGCCATCAGCGCGGCCGGCAGCATGCCGGCGACGAACAGGCCGCCGATCGAGAGATTGGCGACGAAGCCGAGAATGATCAGGTTGATGCAGGGCGGAATGGTTTCCGCCATCACCGCGGAGGCCGCGAGCAGCGCCACGGCGCCGCCCGGATTCTGCCGCGAGCGGCGCGCCGCCGGGATCAGCACCGAGCCGACCGCTGCGACGTCGGCCATCTTGGAGCCGGAGATGCCGGAGAACAGCACCATCGACATCACCATCACGACGTTGAGCCCGCCGCGCATCCGCCCGACCGCGCGCTGCAACAGCTCGATCAGCCGCACCGACATGCCGTTGGCTTCCATCAAATAGCCGACCAGGATGAAGAACGGGATCGCCAGCAACACGAAATTGTCGATGCCGCGCGCCATCTGCTGGGCGAAGATCACGCCCGGCAGCGTGCCCTCGACCCAGATGAAGATCAGCGCCGCCAGAGCCAGCGCAAAGCCGATCGGCAATCCGCCGAACAAAGTGAGGAAGAAGCCGATCAGCATCAGCGTCTGCGACGACGGCACCGACGATGGCGCAAATGCGTCCCAGGCCAGATAGAAACCGACGATGACGGCCGTCGTGATGATGCCAGCCACCATGTCGCGCAACGGCCGGCCGCAGAACGTCTCGAACGCGAACACCGTCATGAACGCGGCACCGACGCCCATCGGATAGAACGTCCATTCCAGCGGCAGGCCGGAGCCGGAGGTCTGCCCGGTGGTCAGCCAGCCCATCTTGATCGCGTTGAACGCAACAGTGCCGGCGATGATGGTGACCAGCAGCGCACCGACGGCGTCGACGACCTGTCGCACGCCCGGCGGCAGCATGTTGACGAATAAGGCGACGCCGAGATTCTCGCTGCGTGCGAGCGCACTGGCCGCGCCGAAGAAACTCGACCCGACCATCAGGCCGCGGGCGACGTCGTCGGACCATTCGACCGGCGCATTGAACAGGAAGCGGGCCAGCACCGAGACGCAGACCACCACGAGATCGGCGGCGAGCAGGATCGCGGCGATCGCGTCACTGACGGCGAGCAGCGGCGCGGTGATCCGATCAGTGCTGCTTCTCGTCGCAATCGCGGCGACCGACATGCGCCGACCTCAGGCCTGGGTGGCGCGGATCAGATCGACGACGGCCTTCGCCTCCGGCCGCGCCTTGATGAAATTGTCGGTCTGCGGCAGCACGCGCTTGCGGAATGCCTCCTTGTCGCATTCGACCACCGTGACGCCCTTCTCTACCAGGCTCGCCAGCGCCTCCTTCTCCACCGCGAGCCCATGCGCGCGGGTATCGGCCGCGGCCGTCTTCGCCGCATCAAGGAAGCCTTCGCGCAGCTTGGGGGCCATGCGGTTGAAGGTGGTGTCGCTGAAATAGACCGCGAGCGGCGAGAAGATATGCTGGGTCAGCGCGTAGTGCTTCGCCGTCTCGTAGAACTTGCTGGCCAGGATGGTCGGCGGATCGTGCTCGAGACCGTCGAGCACGCCGGCTTGCAGCGCCGTGTAAATCTCGCCGAACGCCAGCGGCGTCGCCGCCGCACCCATCAACCGTAGGCATTCAGTGATGATCGGGTTGGGCAGCGTGCGGATCTTCAGGCCGGCAAGATCTTCCGGCGTCTTCACCGGCTTCTTCGCCAGCACGCTGCGTGCACCGAAATTATAGGCCCAGGCGATGATGTGGATGCTGGCGCCCTTGAGCAGCGCATCCTCGATCGGCTTCGCCGCGCCGGCGTCGAACGCCTTGGTCTGCTGCTGGTAACTGGTGAACAGGTAGCCGAGGTCGAACGTGCCGACCAGCGGCACGAGGTTCGCTGAGATCGACGAGCCCGAGACCATCAGGTCGATCACCCCGAGCTTCACCGAGTTGATGACGTCGATCTCCTGGCCGAGCTGGTTGTCGGGGAAAAAGGTGACTTCGATCTGCTCGCCGAGCCCGTTCGCCTTCAGGCTCTTGACCAGGTTGTCGTAGTAGACGCGGCCGTTGGCGTATTTGGGGTCGTTCGGAAGCGACGACGAGCACCGCATCTTCATGGTCGCAGCCTCGGCGCGGCCGATGATGGCGGGCGCGGCGACGAGCCACGCTGCGGCAGCGGCCGATGACCGCAACACAATACGGCGGCTCACGCGCATCGACGTCATGATGGTGCTCCTCCCCAGGAACGGATCGTTGTTGTGGCTGCGACGCTGGCTGGCGCGAGCTTGGCAGGCCATTTGTCATAATGTATGACAAATGAAATGCGGTTGTGCAAGAGCGCGGCTCGGCGGCGGCGCAGGCACCAACCCCAGCGAGGCATCCGATGTTCCAGACATCCAACGCGTTGCGCCGGAGCGTGCACAGCCAGGTCACCGACCGGGTCGGCAGCAGCATCGTGCGCGGCGAGATCGGTGTCGGCGAGACGCTGCCGCCGGAGATGCAGATCTGCGAGATGATGGACGTCAGCCGCACCGTGGTGCGCGAGGCGATCCGCACCCTCACCGGCAAGGGCCTGATCGAGTCGCGGCCCAAGAGCGGCACGCGGGTGCGGCCGCCCGAGCAATGGAATCAGCTCGATCCCGACGTGCTGCGCTGGCACCTCGAGACCGCGGAGATCGATCGCTATCTCGCAAAACTGTTCCAGCTGCGCTCCGCGGTCGAGCCCGCAGCCGCGGCGCTGGCGGCGACCCATGCCGGGGAAGACGACATCGCCCGTATCCGCGCCGGATGCGACGGCATGGACGCGGCAAGGACCAACGAGGACTTCGTCGCCGCCGACATCGCGTTCCACCAGGCGATCTATTTCGCGACCCGCAACGAGTTCTTCTGGCCGATCGCCCAGATGTTCGAGATCACCCTGCGCCAGAGTTTTACGATCGCCGCCCCCGGCTCGCACCGCCCGCGCGCGCTGCGCGAGCATCGCGCGGTGCTGGATGCGATCGCGGCCGGAGATGCGGAGACCGCGCGCGCGGCGACGGTGGATCTGCTGAAGAACTCGGCCGACGATCTGGTGCGGATTCGGGGGCGGGAATTCGAGACGACATCGGGCGGAGGCATGCGCAAGCGGTGATGAGCGCACCTGTCTCTCCACATCGTCGTCCCGGCGAAAGCCGGGACCCATACGCCGCGGCGGATGTTGCCGGTGGGACTCGTCGTTCCAGCATCGCACAACAAGCAGCATTTGGGGTTATGGGTCCCGGCCTTCGCCGGGACGACGGTGAGGAGGGCTCTCGACTCAACATGTCAAACAACCGGTGTCATCACCCGCGAAAGCGGGTGATCCAGTATTCCAGAGACAGCAAGTGCTTGAGCCGAGAGGCCTCGGCGTACTGGATCGCCCGATCAAGCCGGGCGATGACGGTTGTGGTGTGGACGCAGGTTCGCACTCGACCGCGTCATTAGGTCTTCAGGACTTACCCTCGGAAAACTTCCGGCCGACCAGAACGTGCGCGCCTCCGGCCTCGATCCACTCATCGTGCAATTCGCCCTCGGCAACGGAAAATACCCGCCCGGAGCGATAGGCGACGGGTTCGCCGGTTTGCCTGATAACAAAGGTTCCGGAGATCACCAGGCCGCGGATCTCGAAATGATGCCGGTGCCGTCCCTTGCCGGGGCGCGGATCAAGCTTCTGATGCTCGATTTCCTGGAAGCCGTCGGCCTTCAATTGCCTTTCGAAATCGTGCTCGTTCATGCCGCTCTCCCGTGGATCGGCCGCGCAATCCGCGAACGATAGCGCCATTTTCCGCGAGCTGGCAAACCTTGGCCGCATTTCGCGCGCCGCGCCGTCGTGCCGTTCCCGCCAGTGCGCCGGACACGGGCCTGTGACCATAGTTGAAGGCTTTAGCGACGAAACTTCTGGATTGTTGGCTGCGTAGACGCCAAGACAGAACGGTTATTCTGCGAAGGTCCTTTGATGCACGACGTCTCGATCCCGGCCGCCTTGATCGCCGGCCTAGTCAGCTTCCTGTCGCCCTGCGTGCTGCCGCTGGTGCCGCCCTATCTGATCTATTTGACCGGGGCGACCATCGAGCAGGTCAATCAGGACGGCGACACCGCCGCCTCCAAGCGCGCGGTGATGACGGCGGCGCTGATGTTCGTGCTCGGCTTCTCCACCGTGTTCGTCGCGCTCGGCGCCAGTGCGTCGTTTGTCGGCGGGCTGGTGCGTGCCTGGTCGGCCGAGCTCTCGATCCTCGCCGGCATCGTCATCATCATCATGGGCCTGCACTTCCTCGGCGTCACCCGGATCGGCCTGTTGATGCGCGAAGGGCGGCTCACCGCGCCCAAGCCGGTCGGGCTGTGGGGCGCCTACGTCATGGGCCTCGCATTCGCCTTCGGGTGGACGCCATGCATCGGGCCGATCCTGGCCGCGATCCTCTCGATCGCCGCCTCGCAGGCCACGGTGACCAAGGGAGCCGGCCTGCTCGCGGTCTATTCCGCCGGGCTCGGCATCCCCTTCCTGCTCGCCGCCTTCATGGTCAAGCAGTTCTCCTCGCTGTTCGCGCGGATGAAGCGCCATCTCGACACCGTCGAGCGCGTGATGGGCGTGCTGATGGTCGTCACCGGCATCGGCTTCCTGACCGGCGCGGTGTCTGGTGTCAGCGTCTGGCTGCTGGAGACCTTCCCGGCGCTGCAGAATATCGGCTAGAGCGCCGTTCCGATTGAATCGGAATGGCGCTCTAGTTTTTGTTCTGACGCGTTTTCTTCACGCGAACCGGTATCCACTTCGCTCGAAAACGCTTTAGGCTCTTCGCGCCTGCACACGCGCGTCCGCTGGCTTTTGGCCACGCGATGGCCGACTATTCCGGTCCCTTCGCCGCCAGATGAGTCGGAGACCGATGGCCCAAACCCCCGCGACACGCGCCAGCTGGCCGATCTTCCGTTCGCTGGCCGGCTTTCAGCCGAGCAATTTGCCCGGGGATTTGATAGCAGGGCTCACCCTCGCCGCGATCGCGATCCCCGAGCAGATGGCGACCGCGCGGCTCGGCGGCTTCTCGCCGCAGATCGGCTTCTTCGCCTTCATGGCCGGCTCGCTCGGCTTTGCGATGCTCGGTGCCAACCGCTTCCTGTCCTGCGGCGCCGATTCCACGATCACGCCGATCTTCGCGGCCGGCCTGGCCCTGATGGCGACCGCAGGCTCGCCCGACTATCAGTCGTTGGCGATGGCCCTGGCGCTGATGGTCGGCGCGATCATGATCGCCGGCGGCCTGTTCAAGCTCGGCTGGATCGCCAATCTGCTGTCGACGCCGGTCACGGTCGGCTTCCTCGCCGGCATTTCCGTCCACATCCTAGTCTCGCAATTGCCCGGCGTGCTCGGCCTGACCACGCCGGACGGGCCGACGCTCTACAAGCTCGGGGTCCTCACAGAAAAGATCGGCCAGACCAATGCCTATACGCTGGCGATCGGCCTTGGCGTGCTGGCGCTGGTTGCCGGATCGGAGAAGATCAGCGCGCGGATTCCGGGCGCATTGATCGGTCTTGTCGTCGCCACCATCGCTGTCATCGCCGGCCATCTCGAAAGCAAGGGCGTCAAGGTGGTCGGCATCGTGCCCGGGTCGCTGCCAAAGCCATCGCTTCCGGACATCGCGCCGGAGCGATGGATCAAATTGCTGTCGCTGGCGATCCTGATCGCCGTCGTCGTCATGGTGCAGACCGCGGCGACGACGCGCTCGTTTCTGTCAGATCCAGACAAGCCGGCCGACGTCGATCGCGACTTCCTCGGCGCCGGTGCCGGCAGCCTGCTTGCTGGCCTGTTCGGCGCTTTCCCCGTAAACGCCAGTCCGCCACGGACCGGCATCGTGTCCGAGACCGGCGGACGCACGCAGCTCTCGGGGCTGTTTGCTGCGGCTATCGTGCTCGCGCTGCTCGCCTTCGGTGCGACGCTGCTGCAGCACGTGCCCGATGCGGCGCTCGGCGGCGTGCTGCTGTTCGTGGCGCTGCGCATCATCCGCGTGAAGCAGATCGCCCAGATCTTCCGCCAGTCGTTCTATGAGTTCCTGCTGGTGGTGGCGACGGCAGCCGCGATCATCGTGCTGCCGATCGAGCAAGGTGTTGCCATCGGCATCGCGTTGTCGCTGCTGCACGGCATCTGGACCACGACGCAGGGCCAGCTGGCGGAATTCGTCCATGTGCCCGGCACCACGATCTGGTGGCCGGCGGGCCCGCACGTCACCGGCGAGCGCAAGCCCGGCATTGCCGTCGTCGGTCTGCAGGCGCCGTTGTCGTTCCTCAACGCGGAAGACTTCCAGAGCGGCGTGCTCAAGGCCGTCGGAGCGTCGACACCCAAGCCGCAGCTACTGGTGATCGAGGCCAGCGGCATGATCGAGATCGATTTCACCGCAGCGCAGGCGCTCCGCGACCTGTTCCGCGAATGCCGCGATGACGGCGTGACGGTGGCGGTGGCGCGGCTCGAGTCCACACGCGCACAGTACGCGTTCGAGCGCTTTGATCTCTACGATGTCCTGCCGCGGGACCACGTCTTCCGCAGTGTCGATGAAGCGGTCCGCGCACTCGGCCAGGGCTAGAGACTGATGCGATCAGCAGTTGCGTAGCCCGGATGAAGCGAAGCGTAATCCGGGACAGTTTATCAACACGCGATAGAACCCCGGATTGCGCTGCGCTCCATCCGGGCTACAGACCCCTCATCCCGCCTCGTCCTCCAGCGTCGGATGCTCCTTCAGCACCTCCGCCTTGATCGAGCCCGCGTGGATGGCGCGGAACAGCGCCCGCCCCGTCTTGACGTTGTTGGCCTTCATGCACAGACCGACGATCTCGCGCACGGCGGAATCGCGCACCAGCTCGTCGGAGATCTTCATCGCGGTCTCCATCGCGACCTTGGCGGCGCGCTCGTAGCGATCGCGCTCGATCTGCCGGTTCTTCGGTGAACGCTTGTCGGGTGAACCGACCGCCTCGGCGCAGCCGGCCGCGTCGCGGCAGATCGCACGTATCCTCTGCGCGGCCTCGATGTCGCCGAGCGGCTGCGCGACCGGATCGTCCCAGATATCCTTCCGCCTGGTCTTGTTGAACAACCACATCGCAAGGTCCGTGACAGGAATATCCGACTGGTTAGACGGCGGGAACGATCTTTCCGGGATTGAAAATGTTCTGCGGATCGAGCGCCTGCTTCAGCGCCCGCATCGCGTCGAGCGCCTCGGGGCCGAGCTCGGCCTTCAGATATTTCTGCTTGCCCTGGCCGATGCCGTGCTCGCCGGTGCAGGTGCCATCCATCGACTGCGCCCGCTCGACCAGGCGGTGCATGAACTCCTCGCCGCGCGCCATCTCGTCCTTGTCATTGACGTCGCAGAGCAGCGAACAGTGAAAATTGCCGTCGCCGACATGGCCGACGATCGGCGACAGCAGATTGAGCCGCTTCAGATCCTCTTCGGTCTCGGTCACGCAGTCGGCAAGCCGCGAGATCGGCACACAGACGTCGGTGGCGACGACGCCGATGCTGTCGCCGGGGCGCAGCGCCTTGACGGACCAATAGGCGTCATGCCGGGCCTGCCACAGTTTGGTGCGGTCCTCCGGCTTGGTAGTCCAGGTGAAGTCACCACCGCCGCATTCAGCGGCGATGTCGCGGAAATTCTTCGACTGCTCGGCGACCTCGACCTCGCTGCCGTGGAATTCCAGCAGCAGCAGCGGCGTCTCCGGCAGCGACAGCTTGGAATAGCTGTTGCAGGCCTTCACCTGCGCGGCATTGAGCAGCTCGATCCGGGCGACCGGGATGCCGGTCTGGATCGCGAGGATGGTGGCCTGGCAGGCGCCGCGCACCGTGTCGAACGAGCAGGCGGCGGCCGCGATCGTGTCGGGAATGCCGCGCAGGCGGATGGTCAGCTCGGAAATGATGCCGAGCGTGCCCTCGGCGCCGACGAACAGATGCGTCAGGTCGTAACCGGCCGACGACTTCTTGGCGCGCGTACCGGTGGTGATGATCTCGCCGTCGCCGCGCACCACCTTCAGCGCCAGTACGTTCTCGCGCATGGTGCCGTAGCGCACCGCGTTGGTGCCGGAGGCGCGGGTCGAGGTCATGCCGCCGAGCGAGGCATCGGCGCCCGGATCGATCGGGAAGAACAGGCCCTGGTCGCGCAGGTGCTCGTTCAGCGCCTTCCGCGTCACTCCGGGCTGGATCACGCAGTCGAGGTCCTCGGCATGAACCTCCAGCACCTTGTTCATGTCGCGCAGATCGATGCAGACGCCACCCGCCGGCGCGTTGACCTGGCCCTCCAGCGAGGTTCCGGTGCCGAACGCGATCACGGGCACGCGGTTGGCGGCGCAGATCCGCACCACGTCCTGGATATCGGCTGTTTCCTGCGCCATCACGACCGCGTCCGGCGGCTGGTTCGGCAGCCATGTGGTGGTATGGGCGTGCTGCTCGCGCACCGCCTGCGATGTGACGAGCCGGTTGCCGAACCGCGCCGCCAGCGCGTCGATCGCGCTCTTCAGGGCCTGCGGCTCAGGTCGCGTCACATTGCTCGAAATCGTTGTCGCCACGTCAATTTTCCTCCCGGCTTTAGCCGACCGTGGCAAAGCTTGTATAAGGGGTCAAGAGAGCCTGACTTGAAAAAGTGGTCGCGGGAGTCACAGAAAAGTTCATGCTCGCACGCCAACGAACCGGGGATGGAAGATGACGTCGGTGACTGCCACGAACGAGATGCCGCTTCCGCCAGCCCCGTTCAAATCGTCCGTGATGCAGATCGACCCGCAATGGATCGATTACAACGGCCACCTCAACATGGCCTACTACAATGTGATGTTCGACCGCGCCATCGACGAGATGTGGCTGCAGCTCGGCATCGGGCCTGCCTACATGAAGGCGCGGCACTGCTCGACCTTTACCGCCGAGTGCCACGTCCGCTACTTGCGGGAAATTCACCTGGGCGATCCCGTGCAGGTCTCGTTGTTCCTGCTCGGCGCCGACGAGAAGCGGCTGCATACTTTCGAGGAGCTGCGCCATGCCACCGAGGGCTGGCTGTCGGCGACCTCGGAGAATCTCACGCTGCATATCGATATGGAGGCGCGCAAGGTGGCGCCGTTTCCGCCTGACATTCGCGCCCGCACCCGCGCCATCGTGGAGAGCTATGCGGGCGTGCCGCGTCCCGAGGGCATCGGCCGCAACGTGGCGATGCCCTCGAAGTAATTCACCTTGGTTGTTGTTTGAACGGGTCTCGCCGCAAGCGCGTCACCTCTCCGATCGGGACGAGTTTCACGCTACCGTTGCGGCTACACCCTTGTACGGCCGCGCGCTAATCCGACCACCGCCGACACCAGGAACAAGATGATGGCGATGAAGAAGATTGCCTTGGCGATTTCGATCGAGGCACCGGCGATGCCGCCAAAGCCCAAAATGCCCGCGATCAGGGCGATGACCAGGAATGTGACGACCCAGCTCAACATGATCCAACCTCTGCTTGGTTTCCTCGCGCCGGCTCTCGCCCGGCGCCATAGCTTGAGGAAACAAACCAGCAGCGAAACGCTGGTTCCTGAGCCCGAAACCGCGAAATTTTCGCCGATTTCAGGAACCAAGCTGGCGGTTGACTGCTGCCAAAACCGTTCCCGCCGCGCGGGATAAAACCTGTCAAAACGGCCAATCAGGCCCTATATGGCCTTCAATCCCTGTTAAGAAGGCTCCCCTTCACCGTCCCGCGGTGCCATCGTGGGGCCGAGACGATTCGCCAATGACCGAGCCGAGCAAATTGCCCCATCACGGCGTTCCCGAGCACCAGCCGGTGGCTGGCGGCATCGCCGCGCGTGCGCGGGCGGCCGCCGGTCCGCAATATCTCAACGGCCTCAATCCGGAGCAACGCGAGGCCGTCGAGACGCTCGATGGCCCCGTGCTGGTGCTCGCCGGCGCCGGCACGGGCAAGACGCGCGTGCTGACCACGCGCATCGCGCATATCCTGAGCCAGGGCCGCGCGCGGCCGCAGGAGATCCTGTCGGTGACGTTCACCAACAAGGCGGCGCGCGAGATGAAGCTGCGGCTCGGCCAGATGCTCGGCCAGGCGGTCGAGGGCATGCCGTGGCTCGGCACCTTCCACTCGATCGGCGGCCGCATCCTGCGCATCCATGCCGAGCTGGTGCAGCTCAAATCCAATTTCACGGTGCTCGACGTCGACGACCAGGTGCGGCTGCTGAAACAGCTGTTGCAGGCCGAGAACATCGACGACAAGCGCTGGCCGGCGCGGATGCTGGCCGGGCTGATCGACAGCTGGAAGAATCGCGGCCTGTCGCCGTCGCAGGTGCCGGCGGGCGAAGCCGCCTCGTTCGGCAACGGCAAGGGCGGCAAGATCTACGCGACCTATCAGGAGCGGCTGAAGATCCTCAACGCCGCCGATTTCGGCGACCTGCTGCTCGAGAACATCCGGCTGTTCCGCGAAAATCCCGACGTGCTGCGGCAGTACCAGAGCCGCTTCAAGTTCATCCTGGTCGACGAATATCAGGACACCAACGTCGCGCAGTATCTGTGGCTGCGGCTCTTGTCGCAGGCGCCGTCGCGGCCGGGCCGCGCGCTCTCCGACATTATCCCCGGAGCAATCAACTCTCCCGTCATTCCGGGGCACGCCGAAGGCGTGAACCCGGAATCCCGAGGTGAAGAGGACTCAGCTCGAGATTCCGGGTTCGCACCTGGCGGTGCGCCCCGGAATGACGGGGACAGCGCCACCACGCAACAACCCCTCAAGAACATCTGCTGCGTCGGCGACGACGACCAGTCGATCTATGGCTGGCGCGGCGCCGAGGTCGACAACATCCTGCGCTTCGAGCACGATTTCCCCGGCGCCAAGGTGATCCGCCTCGAGCGCAATTACCGCTCCACCGGCCACATCCTGGCCGCGGCCTCGCACCTGATCGCGCACAATGAGGGCCGGCTCGGCAAGACGCTGCGCACCGAGGATGTCGACGGCGAGAAGGTCACCGTCTCCGGCTCCTGGGATTCGGAAGAGGAAGCGCGCGCGATCGGCGAGGAGCTCGAGGAGTTGCAGCGCGCCGGCGAGAACCTCAACGATGTCGCCATCCTGGTCCGCGCCTCGTTCCAGATGCGCGAGTTCGAAGACCGCTTCGTCACGCTCGGCCTGCCCTACCGCGTGATCGGCGGCCCCCGGTTCTATGAGCGCGCCGAAATCCGCGACGCGCTGGCGTATTTGCGCACGATCAATTCACCGGCCGACGATCTCGCCTTCGAGCGCATCGTCAACGTGCCGAAACGCGGCCTCGGCGATGCCACGGTGCAGCTGCTGCACGACCATGCCCGCAAGCGCCGCATTCCGCTGTTCGAGGCGGCGCGCGCCGTGGTCGAGACCGACGAGCTGAAGCCGAAGGCGCGCGGAAGCTTGCGCGACCTCGTCATGCAGTTCGACCGCTGGCGCGCGCAGCGCGAGGTCACCTCTCAC
Organism: Bradyrhizobium sp. INPA03-11B; assembly: GCF_040446015.1. Classification (NCBI taxonomy): domain Bacteria; kingdom Pseudomonadati; phylum Pseudomonadota; class Alphaproteobacteria; order Hyphomicrobiales; family Nitrobacteraceae; genus Bradyrhizobium; species Bradyrhizobium sp. INPA03-11B. The sequence goes on along the minus strand of NZ_JASGSR010000009.1, from coordinate 99,021 downwards.
ACTGAGCTCGCCGAGATCGTGCTCGACGAGAGCGGCTACACCGAGATGTGGCAGAAGGACCGCTCGGCCGACGCCGCGGGCCGCCTCGACAACCTCAAGGAACTGGTGCGATCGATGGAGGAATTCGAGAACCTGCAAGGGTTTCTCGAACATATCTCGCTGGTGATGGACCGCGACGGCGAGGCCGGCGACGAAGCCGTGTCGCTGATGACGCTGCATTCGGCCAAGGGCCTCGAATTCGACAACGTATTCCTGCCGGGCTGGGAGGAAGGCCTGTTCCCGAGCCAGCGCACGCTGGACGAACAGGGCCGCGCCGGGCTCGAGGAGGAGCGCCGCCTCGCCCATGTCGGGCTGACCCGTGCCCGCCGCCGCGCCAAGATCTACTTCGCGACCAACCGTCGCATCCATGGCACCTGGTCGACCACGATTCCCTCGCGCTTCCTCGACGAGCTGCCGGCGCACAATGTCGAGATCACCGAATCCAAGGGCGGATCGGGCTGGGGCGGCAGCGGCGGCTATGGCGCCTCGCGCTTCGACAACCTCGAATCATTCGGCTCGAGCTATTCGACCCCGGGCTGGCAGCGCGCCCAGGCCAACCGCACTCGCGGTGGCGGAGGCCGTAGCGGCGGCAGCGGCTTCGAGGAGCGGCAATCCTCCTATTCCTCCGACAGCTTCAGTCGCACCAAGCGCGGTCCCATGGTGATCGAGGGCGAGCTGGTGGCGAAGTCCACGGGCACGACATCCGAATTTTCGCTGGACGATCGGGTGTTTCACCAGAAATTCGGCTACGGCCATGTGGTGAAGATCGACGGCAACAAGCTGACCATCGCGTTTGAAAAGGCCGGCGAGAAGAAGGTGGTCGACAGCTTTGTGGAGCGGGCGTGACATCGCTGGCCTTCCCTGGCCGCCTTCTCTGTTCGTAGCCCTTGACCCCAGTTGAATTCATGGGTTGAGATGGCTCCATGGTCCGGGGTGGGTTTTTCCTTTTTGTCGTCGCGCTCACTGCGCCGTCGCTGGCGGTCGCGGAGACGATCAGCTTTGGCGATTCGGCAGCCGCACTTGCCAAGGCCTGCGGCGCCGACATCACCGCCAACTGCCGCGGCGTCAACCTCGACTCCAACCGCCTCAAGGAGTGCCTGTCGCGCAACCGCGACGTGATCTCACCGACGTGCAAGGAGAGCTATTTCTCCACCCTCGATGCGATCCAGAAGCGGATCGCGGCGCGTGTGACGGTCGCCAATGCGTGCACCCGCGAGATCGTCAAGGTGTGCGGCGGCTCGACCAAGGAGACCAGCAAATCGGTGCCCTGCCTCGTCAGCGCCAAGGGCCTCAGCCGCAATTGCGCCCAGGCGATCAATGACGCGGGGTATCAATGATGCGCCGAGGCTTGCGCGATCTCGGCCTGCTGGGCACGCTGGTCTTGCTGGCAATGCCGCTTGCGGCGGCGCATGCGCAGACGGCCATCACACGCGATGACGTCATCGCCAAGTTGAACCATTTCGAGACGGCCGCCGAGATCGACGTCCCGGCGTTGCGCCAGCAGGTGCTCGAGCGATCGCGGTCGCGATCGAAGAACGAGCCGCCGCCCTCGAAGCGGCCGCCGATCGCGCCCGACCTGAACAACCTGCCGGCATTCAATGCCGACATCGCGTTCGACGTCGACACGCCGATCGTGCTGCCGGATTCCTACCAGACCGTCGGGCGCATCGCCGATGCGCTGACCCACGCCTCGCTGCTGCCCTACACCTTCCTGATCGTCGGTCACATCGAATCGACCGGCCGGCGCGAGAACAACGTGATCCTGAGCCAGCGGCGCGCGGATGCGATCCGTGACATCCTGGTCAACACCTTCAAGATTGCGCCCAAGCGCCTGCAGTCGGTCGGGCTCGGCGAAGAGCAGTTGCTCGACCCCGCCCGCCCCAACGCGCCGGCCAACAACCAGGTGCAGATCCTGCTGGTCGCGAAGGTCGCCGACGAGCCGCCCGCACACCCCGCCCCGGCGGCGGCCGCCAAGAAGCCGGCAAAACCGGCGAAGCGGCATTAGCGCGGCCTTTCCGCCACACCGCAGAACGATTTTTCTGCCCCGGCGGGTGATTGCAGAACGGAATATGCGTTCTTATCTGGGCTGAACCCGCATCACGCCCTCGCCCGGGCTCCAATCCGCGCGCACCCTTCCCTCACGCTTCCGATCTCCGATGTCGCCGATCATCTCCGTATCCAATCTTTCAAAGACCTATGGCTCCGGCTTCAAGGCGCTGAGGGGCATCAATCTCGATATCGTCAAGGGCGAGATTTTCGCGCTGCTCGGGCCGAACGGCGCCGGCAAGACCACGCTGATCAGCATCATCTGCGGCATCGCCAATCCGAGCGAGGGCCGCATTTCGATCGGCGGACACGACATCATCAGGGATTATCGCGCGGCGCGGTCGATGATCGGGCTGGTTCCGCAGGAACTGCACACCGACGCGTTCGAGTCGGTCTGGGCGACCGTCAGCTTCAGCCGCGGCCTGTTCGGCAAGCCGAAGAACCCCGACCACATCGAGAAGGTGCTGAAGGACCTGTCGCTGTGGGACAAGAAGGACAACAAGATCATCACCCTGTCCGGCGGCATGAAGCGCCGCGTGATGATCGCGAAAGCGTTGTCGCACGAACCGCAGATCCTGTTCCTCGACGAACCCACTGCCGGCGTCGACGTCGAGTTGCGCAAAGGCATGTGGGAAGTGGTCCGCACGTTGCAGGCATCCGGCGTCACCATCATCCTGACCACGCACTACATCGAGGAAGCCGAGGAGATGGCCGACCGCATCGGCGTCATCAACAAGGGCGAGATCATCCTGATCGAGGACAAGGCGACCTTGATGCAGAAGCTCGGCAAGAAGCAGCTGACGCTGCAATTGCAGAACAAGCTCGATGCCGTTCCGCCTGCGCTCGCCGCCTACAGTCTCGAACTATCCGACGACGGCCATGCGGTGACCTACGACTACGACACCAAGGGCGATCGCACCGGGATCACCAGCCTCCTCAACGATCTCCGCAATGCCGGCATCCGAATCTCCGATCTCGATACCAGGCAATCCTCGCTCGAGGACATCTTCGTCAGCCTCGTGAGGGCGCCATGAACTACCGCGCAATCCAGGCCATCTATCTGTTCGAAATGGCGCGCACCTGGCGCACGCTGCTGCAGAGCATCGTCTCGCCTGTCGTCTCGACCTCGCTGTATTTCGTGGTGTTCGGCGCCGCGATCGGCTCGCGCATCACCGAGGTCGAAGGCGTCAGCTACGGCACCTTCATTGTGCCGGGCCTCGTGATGCTGTCGGTGCTGACCCAGAGCATCTCCAACGCCTCGTTCGGCATCTACTTCCCGAAATTCGCCGGCACGATCTACGAGATCCTGTCGGCGCCGATCTCCTATTTCGAGATCGTCATCGGCTATGTCGGCGCCGCCGCCACCAAGTCGATCATCCTCGGCCTGATCATCCTGGCGACCGCCGGACTTTTCGTGCCTCTGCACATCCAGCATCCGGTGTGGATGCTGACCTTCCTGGTGCTGACGGCGGTCACCTTCAGCCTGTTCGGTTTCATCATCGGCATCTGGGCCGACGGCTTCGAGAAGCTGCAGATGATCCCGATGCTGGTGGTGACGCCGCTCACCTTCCTCGGCGGCAGCTTCTACTCGGTGAACATGCTGCCGTCGGGCTGGCGCACCATCACGCTGTTCAACCCGGTGGTCTATCTGATCTCCGGTTTCCGCTGGAGCTTCTACGAGATCGCCGACGTCAGCGTCGGGCTCAGCCTCGGCATGACCGCGGCCTTTCTGGTCGCCTGCATGGTGATCGTGGCCTGGATATTCAGGACCGGCTACCGGCTGAAGAACTGACCCGATTCAGTAGCCCGGATGGAGCGAAGCGCAATCCGGGGCCTTATCGCCGGGCCTGCAGAACCCGGATTTCGCTTCGCTCCATCCGGGCTACAGGTTCTTTCCTCATCAATAGCAATGGAAATGGCCGTGGCGGTAATAGCCGCGGCAGCGATGGCCACGGCGGTAGCCCCGATCCGGGATGCCGAACACGCCTTTGACCGCGCCCATGGCGCCACCGACACCGGCGCCGACGGCACCGCCAACCACGCCGCCCACCGGACCGGCGACCCGGTTGCCCTCATAGGCGCCCTCATGCGCCCCACGGACGATACCCTGGGCATGGCCCGCGTGGGGCACTGCCACCAGTGCCAAAGCGAGGCCTGCGGCCGCAAGCGCGAGCCGCGCGGAGAGACCGGCGGGAGCGACGGCCGCGGTCTTAACCTTGGTGTTGTTCATCTGGGTTCCTTGATGCGCGACGCGGTCGCGTCGCCGGGGCGGGATTGTGAAACGCCCATGCGGCCAAATGGTTGCGTTGGCGGCTCATCGGGGCTGTTGTCGCGTCCTGCTCGCGAAAAAGTCAGCACGCCGTGACGGGCCGGCCCGGCTTCGGCCTTGTTTGCGCCGCGCGCGGGATTAACGATGCGCCGGGTCCGCGACTGGAACCAAATTCGGATTCCGTGCATATTGGTTGCGGGGACGGAGAGCCGCTACTGCGACGGGCCTGGAGGCCAAAGGTAAAATGCGTTCGTTCCTCATTGCTTTCACTTCCGTGATGCTTTTCACGGCCGGCGCCGCGCAGGCCAAGGTCGATATCACCATCGACAAGGACAACCAGCAGATGACCGTCGCGGTCGACGGTGTCGCGCGCTATCACTGGCCGGTCTCGACCGGGATCCCGTCGCGCGAAACGCCGAACGGCAGCTTCCGCGCCTTCCGGATGGAAGAGGATCACTACTCCAAGGAATTCGACGATGCGCCGATGCCGCATTCGATCTTCTTCACCAAGATCGGACACGCGATTCATGGCACCGACTCGGTGAACCGCTTGGGCACGCCGGCCTCGCATGGCTGCGTGCGGCTGTCGCGCGACAACGCAACGACGCTCTACGCGCTGGTCCAGAAGGAAGGCGTGCTCAACACCACCGTGACGCTGACCGGCTCGTCCCAGGTCGCGCTGGCGCGCAATCCGCGCGGGCGCAACGGCACCGCTGTCGCCCGCTCGGCGCCACAGCAGTATGACGGGCAGTACGGCACCGCCGCCGCCGGCGACCCTGTCGTCCTGACACCGCAGCCGCGCGAATATCCGGCGCAGGCCCGCGCCGACGACGGCTACATCTATCCGGCCGACGGCAGTTCGACCGCGCAGCGCTACCCGGCGCCGCCGTCAAGCCGCCGCGCCTACGACGCGCAGGCCTATGGCCAGCAGCAGTACTACGGCAACCAGGGCTACGCGGCAGCACCGCAAGGCTATTATCAGCCGCGGCCGTATTACCCGCGGCAGCGCGACTTCTACGGCAGCAACTATCAGGACTGAGACCCGCGCCTGAGCCGCCGGCGGCGCCATCATCGCGCGCCGCCAGGTCCCGAAGCCTCCTCACCCGCTTGTGACCGTCTTGAAGGGCACGCGACGTCCTGCGCCGTGGCCCGTCGTCACCCCGTCATCTGATTGTAAAATTAGCCCGATATTCGGCGGCAATAGCGCCCGCCCTGGCCTCGGAAGGCCGATTCAAGCGGAATGCCCGGTGAAATCAGGGCGAGAAGCGCGGGTCACGTAGGCGGTATCAGAGGTCAAAATGAAACGGGGCTTCGTTGTCCTTTGCCTGTGCATCGTGGCGATGGCCGGCTATTTCACGACGGACCGATGGGCCATCAGCCACACCACGCTGACGTTCCATGACGTGCTGCGCGACGACCGCAACGTCACCGTCGAGGTGGCGGTCCGCCGCGACCGGCAAATGCAGGCCATGGCCGAGATGATCGAGCTGCCGGTCGCGATCCTGAGCCACGGCAACACCGTCAAGAACACCGAGTACTCTTTCCTCACCAACGTGTTCGCATCACGCGGCTACCTCGTGGTCAGCATTCAGCACGATCTCGACACCGATGCGCCGATGGTGACCAAGGTGGGCGAGGAATATGTCGGGCGCCGCATGCAGTACAATCGCGGCGTCTTCAACATCACGTATGCGATCGACGAGCTCAAGAAGCTCTATCCGAACGCGAACTATCACGCGCTGACGCTGATCGGTCATTCCAACGGCGGCGACATCTCGATGTTCTTCGCCAAGCAGCATCCCGACCTGGTCAAGAAGGTCGTGACGCTGGACAATCTGCGCGTCCCGTTCATCACCGACAGCAAGATCAAGATCCTCTCGTTCCGTTCCCGCGATCCGGTGTTCAAGGCCGATCCGGGCGTCGTGCCTGACGAGGAGACCTGCGCCCGGCTCGGCATCAAGGTGGTCAGAACGGAATTCCATCACAACGACCTCAGCGATCGCGGACCCGAAAGCGCGAAGTCGTCGATCCAGGCGGGAGTGGAGCAATTCCTCGACGAGGACGCCGGCGAGAGCACGCCGACCATGCCGCTCATCGCTGCGGCGGCGCCCGCCTCCGCGGCGGCGGCACCAGAGGCGGCACCGGAGAAGAAATAGCGATCGCGCAGACGCCGACGCGCGTTCTCCGGTGCTGCCGGGCAGCACTTACGCACGCGCGCTGCGATGGGCCCTGGCAACGAGCCAGAGCGCCGAAAGCAGGAAATAGAACGCACCGAATCCCGCATAGGGAGCGACGTCTAGAATCGTCGGCGCCACGGTGCCGATCGATCGGCTGATCATGTAGGCGCCGGCGAGCGCCGACTGCGCGCCACTCAGGATCATCGCCCATTGCGCGCCATAGTCACGCCAGCGTCTGGCGCCGGTGACCAATTGCAGCACGCCCGCAAGGATCGCCCAAACCCCGAACACGGCGAGAACGGCGTAGCTGCTGTGGCCGATCGCCACGATTACGACGACCGTGGTGATTGCGCTGACCGCGACATTCAATGCCTGCGATGGATTGGCTATCAGCCCGCCGTTGACCCGCGCGTCGGCCAGATTGGCGACGCCGTCCCATGCCGGATAGATCACGAGCAGAAACGCAGCCGGGCCGGCTTGCCCGCTGAAGAGGACGGCGGCGACAACCCAGGCGATCGAGAATACGGCGCGCCCGAGATAATAGAATCGCAACCAGGTGGATTGGGTCCAGAAGTGGCTTTGCATTGACAGGCTCCTTGCTTACCTTCCTACTAGTAGGTAGTTAGCAAAATCAAGTCAATCAGCGCCCGGACACGTCCCATGTGAGACGAAAGCCTTGAAACATCTCGGCAATTTACCTACTGGAAGGTAGGCCTGACATGAATGTGATGATTTCGACCTCTGATAAGATCCTCGATGTCGCGCAGTCTCTCATCGTGGCGGGAGGCTATAACGGGTTCAGCTATGCCGACATTTCCGATGCGATCGGCATCAGGAAGGCGAGCATCCACCATCACTTCCCGACCAAGGCCGAGCTGGTTTCGGCGCTGATCGATCGCTACAGGCAGCAGACTGAGCAGGGCCTGAAGTCGCTTCGAGAGCGATCCGCGAGCCCGGCCGACCAGCTGCAGTCCTACGTGAACTTCTGGCAGGCCTGCATTCGAGACGGGTCACTGCCCTTCTGCGTCTGTGCGATGCTCGCCGGCGAGATGCCGATGTTGCCGGAACAAGTCGCCGCACGCGTCCGCGCCCATTTCCATCATCTCGCGGCATGGCTCACCTCGGTGCTGCGCGCCGGCGCAGAACAGCGCCTGCTCCGGCTGGACAAGCTGCCGGAAGATGAGGCCCAGATGCTGATGGCATCGGTCCATGGCGCGATGCTCTCCGCGCGGGCTTTCGACGATCCCGCAGTGTTTGCCGCAATCGTCAAGCCGCAGATCGCGAAGCTGCTAGTATCGGACAGCTAGCAACCAATCAGATCTGCAATCTCCGGGGAGTCTTGACATTGTTCCCGATTTGTTCTATCACACTCTCCCTTTCGTTGGTGTTGCTGTTGATGTCCGGTTCCTTTCCTCAAGCGCTGCACGCTGCATATCTCGTCGCTTGCCTGACACTGTTTGTGCCGCCGGCTTCAGCAGACCCTGCGAATGCACAGGAAAGCCGTCAGTCGCCGCCCCCCACACCCGTTCCGACATTTGAATCGCTGCCTCACACCGCATTACCGAAGGTGCGCTTCCACGGCTGGTGTGGCCGGAATGACCGATATCTTCTCGACGAGAACGGACAACTGAATGCCTATGAGGCCGGTACCAAGGTCGCGGGAGTGGCCATTTCGCCCGATCGCTCATGGCAGTGTAGCCGCGACGGACGGCAACTGATCTACATCAGCATACCGCATGTTTTTCTGGTTGATATCGCAAGCGGCGACAGTCGATGGATTGCGTCATATGACGAACGGCCAAGTGAGGTGGCGTTCTCGCCAGATTTTGAGAGCGTCGCAAGCTCCAGTCCACTGGAACTAAAGCCGCAGGCGCCCCAGCTCAAGGTCATTCTGGTCAAAGAGAAGAAGACAAGAGGCAAGACGGAACGGCCTGAGTGGATCAAATGGAGCGAGAATGGCACGGAGATAGCCGTGGTCTATCCAACATCCGTCGAAATTCTGGACCGCAACGGCGCCACTATCGTCTCCATGACGAAACCAAACACTGGATGGGTCAAGGACGGTTGGTTCGAAAAAGATCAACGCGCGCTGACGCTTTTTATGGAGACAGAGCAGCCTCCAGGATCGGTTCTCAAATGTAGCCTCGCCGGAAAAAGGTGCCTCAGCCGCCCGCGAATTGAGTCAATCTCGATCGGTGGGCGGGGAACGGTGGGCACCGTAATCCCCTTGGGCAAGCCTCCGGTGCGGGAAGACGACTCGATCCTCATCTCGGAGAAATACGCTGCCGAGATCAGAGACACCAATTCCAGACTTCTCGTACGTCAGGTGCTTTCAACCAGGACCGGCCTTTGGTCGTTTCACATTGCGGTGTCCCCTTCCGGAAAGTGGTCGATCCTGACGTGGGACAACGAGCACCAACCAGGATGCGTATCCGGGGAGGGCAGCGCCAGCGTTTACAAATGCAGGCAGGGAATGCTCGTGGATTTAACCAAGGTGATTAAATGACCGATCGATATCGTCCCTACGTTCCTCCAAAGCCGACTCGCCCATTCGCACGAAGCTCCGGTTACGTGCCGAGAATACATCCCGTACTGCATAAAGAGAGATTCCATGCGGGCGTCGATTACGCTGCGCCTCAAGGAACACCCATTCCAGCTCAGGCCCCCGGCGAGATCGTTTATTCGGGCTTCAACGAAGGTTACGGAAACACGGTCATCGTGAAGACGACGAACGGCTACGGACTTTATGCACACATGGACGGGCCGCCTCAGGCGCGCATGGGCGACCGCATCTGGCCCGGTGACATTATCGGTCACGTCGGCAACACCGGCATATTTTCGAGGGAAACCACTTGCACTATTCGACTATTCCGTCGCTGAGCAAGGAGGAGCAGGAAGCACTCAAAAAGAGTGGAGGCACCGGGAAGATTGGGTTCAATGTCGACAAACCGCATACGGAAAACCCGGACACGTTCGATACGGCTATCCACTATCCGAACGAGACACTTGCGGCGGGTCGCGCAATGGTCGGACCGAATGATACGAGCGATGCGCTGGCATTCGGAGATCACCGTGGTCCGCTGATATCAGCTTCTCCGCTTCATCAGTTTGGATTGTCTGAACCGGATCGCGGGACGTCGTTCGCCGAACGCTTCGGCGACTGGCGACCGGCGTCGTCCGATGGTCAGGCGACCGCGCCCCGTGGACTGCCTGGCATGCTCGAGGAATATCTGCGGCAGCAAGGCGTGCGAGGACCCGGCTCGCCCCAAGGCGCGCCGCCCGCTCCGTCTTTGCCCGATGATGAAGCCGGCTCGTTCGCGGATCGCTTCGGCGACAGGACGGAGATTCGACGATTGTCGTCTCGGTGGGACTAGAGACCGATCAGACCTACTGCTCGCCGTCGCGCAGGCGACGGTACACCGCGCCCAGCACGTTCGAATAATCGTCGGTCCAGACCCGCTGCTTCTCCTTGGCATCGGTCTCGATCCAGACGTCTGATGACGCGAGCTTGCCGACATCGGCGTCCTCGCGCGCGGAGACCACCACCGAGGTCGAGAAGATGTACTCGTTGTCGCGGCCGGAATCCTCGCTGTAGACCCAGCTCTTCATGTCGTTGGCGTCCGCAATGCCGACCACGACGCTGGCGAGTTCGAGATGGCGGTTGGAGACGTGCATCACGACCGCGCCCTGCGGCGCCAGCTTCTCCTTGTAGATCGCCATCGCCTCTTCGGTCGCGAGATGGATCGGGATCGCGTCCGACGAATAGGCGTCGACGATGATGAGATCGTAGGCGCCGTCCGGCTCCTTGGCGAAGGTCAGCCGCGCGTCGCCGATGACAGGCTTCAGATTGGGCTCACAGCTCTGGATGTAGGTGAAGTATTTCGGATCGCGCGCGGTATCGACCATCGACTGGTCGATCTCGAAGAATCGCCAGTCCTCGCCGGGCGCTGAGGCGCAGGTCAGCGTCCCCGAGCCGAGCCCGATCACAGCCACTTTCAGCGGCGCGCCCTTGCGCGCGCGGATTGCAGTGATCGCCCGCCCGATGCCGCCGTCCTTGTAATAGTAGCTGATCGGCTCGGGCTTTCCGGTGACCGGGGTGCCGTCGTCGTTCTTGAACTTCTCGGCGCCATGGATCGTGGTGCCGTGCATCAGCACGTGAAACTGCCCGTTCGGCGTCACCACGATCTTGTGCACGCCGAAGAAGCTGCGCACGGTTTCGACGCGGCCATCGTCGGACGGATAGGCGCGCAGCACCACCAGCGCGACGACGACGGTGGCGAAGATCTTCCAGCGATTGGCATTCAGTGCGAGCGCGAGCAGCGCCGAGAGCACGCCGACGGCGCCGATCACCCACACCCGGTGGTCGTCGAACCAGTTGAAGATTTCGCCGGCCGAATAGCTCGGCGCGATCAGCGCCACCGCCAGCACCGCGAGGAACGGCCAGTACCAGGCGCTCCAGCGCGGCAGCCGCTCCGCGCCGCCAGGCGGACGGCACAGTGCCGCGAGCGCCAGCAGGATCGGATATTCGGCGATCCATGAGAAGGTGAACGGCGCGATCAGGCCCGCAAACAGGCCGCCGACCATGCCGCCGAACGACAACGCGACGTAGAAGCCGGTGAGGTATTTCGCGGCGGGACGGGTGCGCGCAAGTTCGCCATGACAGGCCATCGCGATGATGAAGAAGCAGAACTGATGGCCGCCGAGCGTCAGCAGCAGGTTCTGCTCGCCGCCGAACGCGAGCAGGATCACGACGCCGGCAATCGCCAGCGGCTGCGCCAGCAGCATCCATTTGTGGGGCAGCAGCGGCCGCGACTGGAACACCAGCACCCAGGTCAACAGATACAGCGACAGCGGCAGCACCCACAGCAAGGGAGCAGCCGCGACGTCGGTCGAGATATGCGCCGTCACCGCGATCAAAAGGCCGGACGGCACCGCGGCCAGGAAGATCCAGCGCGCCCGCAAGCCCCAGGACGGCGCCGGAGCGTTGGCATCGTCGACCTGCATATTGAGTGCGGCGGCATTGGCCGGCGACCGCAGCAACAACACGCCGCAACCTGCGATCAGAACGATCAGCAGGCCATAGCCGGCGCTCCAAATCAGGTTCTGGGTGCGCAATGTGAACATCGGCTCGAGCAGCACCGGATAGGACAGCAGCGCCAGGAAGCTGCCGATGTTCGAGGACGCGTAGAGGAAGTACGGGTCGGGCCCGCTTGGGTGGCCGGTGCGCACGAACCAGGCCTGCAGCAGCGGATTGTTGGCGGCGAGCGCGAAGAACGGCAGACCGATCGAGACCGCGAACAGGCCGAGTAGCCAGACCGCATAGCCCGAGGTCGGCGGCTCTCCCCAGCCGCTCCTGATCGTCAGCGGCAAGGTCAGCAGCGCGACGGCGAGCAGCACCAGATGCACCGCGACCGGAACGACACGGCTGCTCAGCTTCATCAACAGATGCGCATAGGCGTAGCCGCCGAGCAGCAGCGACTGGAAGAACACCATCGCCACCGACCACACCGCCGGCGAGCCGCCGAGCCGCGGCAGCACCATCTTGGTGAACAGCGGCTGCACCGAGAACAGCAACAGGGCGCTGACGAAGATCGCCGCGGTGTAGACAACCAGCACCAGCCGGTTTCGCGATGCGGACGGCTCAGACGTCATGAATACTCCCGGTCACGATCCGGCAGATCAACACCGGGCACATGCATTGCATTGAATCACAGCGTCAAGCAGCGGGCAACACGCGCACCGGGTTGCTTGAACCGTTCACGTCATCCTGATGTCACCGGCCTCGTGTTCCGCACTCGCGACCGATGCGGATGTTTCCATTTGTGGCCGGAACGGCGTCCGCCCCATCCATGGCTGCAGCTCGATGTGCTGCAGCCAATCCTTGACCGAGGGGATCCAGCCGAGATCGTCCTTGACATGCTGCTCGCCGACCGTGCGCACCGGCACCTGCTTGCCGGCGCTGTTCGTCAGCGTGGCGCCGAAGATCGCCTCGCACAGGAAGATACCTTCGCTGTGGTGGCGCAGCGCGCGGTGACGCACGTCGGCGAGATGCGCCTTGCTCTCATCGAACCAGTCGTGGATCGCGAGATAGTCTTCGGGCGTTCCGCCGAACAGGCGCGCGGAACGGACCGCATGATGATAGGGATGCGCCATCGCAGGCTACCTCGCGATCTCGATATTGCTTGTAACCGGGTCGGCCCTGGGATCGTCGACCACACTGCACGCGTCGAGATCGACGACGAAGGCGCCGTACATGACGTACTCGCCGGTGCCGTACCCGCGGCCAAGCAGCAGCGTCGCCCACTCCGTGCACATCCAGTCGCGGACAAAGGATGCGATCTGGTCACGTTCGCTGGTGCCGTCGATCCGGTTCATCACGCCCCCGGCAATCAGCCGGTCAAGAAATCGCTGCTCGGTCAATCGCTGTGCGAGCGCATCGGCATCGACACGCGAGCCATCGTGGAGTGTCGCGCTGTCGAGCCAGGAAAATCCCTCGTCGTTGCCGCCGTCATAGCGACAATAGAGCCGCTGCACGCCGAGCTCACGCAGAGCTGGTACGGTCACCGCGATCAGCCGCTGGCGGGTGAGCACCTCGCGGGCAGCCCACGCCTCCGCGGTGGTTTTGACTGCCGGCGTCACCTGCGCGGTCGGCAGTCGCCGGCCCCACAAGCGATCCCAAAGGCTCGGCCGCGTGATCACCGGCGTGACCGGTCCGGGGACCGGCGGCTCGGGCGGAATGTCGAGTGTGAAATGGACCGGCTCCCGCGCTCCGCCGAATTCGGGCGGCGGCAGGTAAACGAACTGATTTGCGCGCGGCGGCGGCGGATCGGACTCGTCGTCGGGCCACTCGATTTCAGTTTGATCAAAAACAAACGGCATTTTGCACTCCACTGCTTGGCGGCAACAACCAATGAGGCGCTCTCCTCGTCCTGCTGGCGGCCCACGGCCCGCGCAATCGCGGCCGGACTATCGTATCGGGATCGGTACGGATTTGTGACCCGCCGCGGCCGGCAGTGGTGAGATGCGGACATTCGGCCTATAGAAGCGCCATGTCCAATCATGAAGTTGATGCCGTCATCATCGGTGCGGGGCACAACGGCCTCACTTGCGCGGCCTATCTCGCGATGGCCGGATTGAAGGTCAGGATCGTCGAGCGCCGCAAGGTGGTCGGCGGCGCCGCCGTCACCGAAGAGTTTTGTCCGGGCTTCCGCAATTCGGTCGCCGCCTACACGGTGAGCCTGCTCAACCCGCAGATCATCGCGGACCTGAAGCTTGCCGATCACGGCCTCAAGATCGTCGAGCGCCGCGCACAGAACTTCCTTCCCGCCTCCGACGGCAGCTACCTCTTGACCGGCGAAGGCCGCACCCAGCAGTCGGTCGCAAAGCTCAGCCAGCGGGACGCGGCCACCATCGGCGAGTTCTCAGGGGAACTCGAAGCCATCGCCGATGTGCTGCGGCAATTCGTGCTGCGCGCGCCGCCGAACCTCGTCGAGGGGTTTGGCATCGGCGCAATCAGCGAAGCCTTCAACGCGCTTGGCACCGCCAACATCTTGCGGCGACTGTCGCTCGAGCAACAGCGCAATCTGCTCGATCTGTTCACGCGCTCGGCCGGCGAGATGCTCGACGAGCGTTTCGAAAACGATCTCGTCAAGGCGCTGTTCGGCTTCGATGCCATCGTCGGCAATTATGCGAGCCCCTACGCGGCCGGCTCGGCCTATGTGATGCTGCATCATGCGTTCGGCGAGGTGAACGGCAAGAAGGGTGTCTGGGGCCACGCGATCGGCGGCATGGGCGCGATCACCCAGGCGATGGCAAGTACCGCGCGCAGCCATGGCGTCGAGATCGAAACCGATGCGCCCGTCCGCGAGGTGATCGTCGAGAAGGATCGCACCACTGGGGTCATCCTCGACAATGGCGAAACGGTCCGCGCCAAATATGTCGTCTCCAACGTCAACCCGAAGCTCCTCTACACGCGCCTGGTGCCGGCGGGCGCATTGGCGGACGAATTCCGCACGCGCATCTCGCGATGGCAGAACGGGTCCGGCACCTTCAGGATGAACGTGGCGCTCAGCGCCCCGCCCTCGTTCACGGCACTGCCCGGCCCCGGCGATCATCTCACCGCGGGCATCATCATCGCGCCCAGCCTCGGCTACATGGATCGTGCTTGGCACGATGCGCGCGAATTCGGCTGGAGCCGCGCGCCCGTCGTCGAGGTGCTGATCCCCTCGACGCTCGACGACAGTTTGAGCCCGCCGGGCCAGCATGTCGCGAGCCTGTTCTGCCAGCACGTCGCGCCGCAACTGCCCGGCGGCAAATCGTGGGACGACCATCGCGACGAGGTCGCCGACCTGATGATCGCAACCGTCGACCGGTATGCGCCCGGCTTCGCGAGCTCCGTGATCGGCCGCCAGATCCTGTCGCCGCTTGATCTCGAACGGCAGTTCGGCCTCCTCGGCGGCGACATCTTTCACGGCGCGCTGACGCTGAACCAGTTGTTCTCGGCGCGCCCCATGCTCGGCCATGCCGACTACCGCGGACCGCTCCGCGGTCTCTACCATTGCGGTTCCGGCGCCCATCCCGGCGGCGGGGTCACCGGCGCGCCCGGCCACAACGCCGCGCGGGCCGTCCTGGCCGACCATCGCGCGCTGTTCGCCTGACGCGGAGCGCGCATCAGGCACCACGATCGGGGCGCGGCAAGCTGTGGACAGGTCTGTTGAGAAACTGTGGGTCGACCTTGGTCAGACCTGGTGTCGCATCATGGGAAAAGCCGGTGAACATCCCGGTGGACTGCCTGTGGAGCAGAGGCCGACAACCCCGGGGACAACGCGCTTGATCGCTGGTTGACAAGCTGCGCGGAGCTGGCTGTGGACAACCAGTCAAAAAGAAAACACCGGGCGTCGTTGCCCGGTGCCTGCTTGAGAACGCAGTCGGCGAAATTTACTTGAGGGAGCCGGCGATCGTGCTGAACGTCCCGCTCAGGTTCGTGCCGACGCCGTTCACCGCGGCGATGATAGCGATGGCGATGCCCGTCGCGATCAGTCCGTATTCGATGGCGGTTGCGCCGGATTCATCCCGCAAAAACCTAACGAAAAAAGCCTTCATTGCAGCCCTGCCCTTGGTTGTGATGCCTTGGAACGAAGGGAATTCCCGAGTTCCGCCTCCGTACTAGTACGGCGGCATCTAAGGTTGTCTGAATCGGGAACCTATCAATTCTCGCGAAATTCGATTGAATCCGGGTTGAATTTTTAACAAAAACCGCGCTAACGGCCTCCGATGACCCCGTCCACGCACCGCGCCAGCGTCACCCTCACAGACGAAACGACCGCAAAACGCGTGGTCGACGCGCTTTCCGAACTGTTCTTCGAGGATCAGGCGGCTTTTGCGGCCTTTGAGCGGCCGGACGGCCGCTGGGACGTCACCGTTCATTTTGCCGAGCCGCCCGACCAGGCCTTGCTGCGCGAGCTGGTCGGCCAGGTAGTGCGACAGGATGTCGCATCGACTTTGGTATTTGACACCATCGAGGCCAAGGATTGGGTCAAAGCGAGCCTGGAGGACCTGGTCCCGGTCGCGGCCGGCCGCTTTGTCGTCCACGGCCAGCATGACCGGCACAGGATCCCGCCGAACAAGCTCGGGATCGAGATCGAGGCGGCGCTCGCCTTCGGCACCGGCCATCACGGCACCACGCGCGGCTGCCTCTTGCTGCTCGACCACGTCCTGAAGGCGTATCAGCCCCGCCGTGTGCTCGATCTCGGCACCGGGACCGGCGTGCTCGGGATTGCCGCCGCCAAGGCGCTGCATGGCAAGGTGCTGGCGAGCGACATCGACCCGCCCTCGGTGCGGGTGGCCGAGGAAAACGCCTGGCTGAACGGCGCAGGACATCTGGTGGACGTGATCCGTGCTACCGGCTTTGCCGCGCCGCGCTTTGCCGCGGACGGGCCGTTCGATCTGGTGCTCGCCAACATCCTCGCCAATCCGTTGCGCCAGCTGGCGGGACCGATGGCACGACACCTCGCGTCGTCAGCGCAGGTCATTCTCTCGGGCCTGCTGACCCACCAGGCGCCGGCGGTGATCGCCGCCTATCGCGCCCGCGGGCTGGTGCCGCTGCGGCATCTGAAGATCGAGGGCTGGAGCAGCCTGCTGCTGCGCTCGGTCAGGTGACATGACCGCGACCGGCAGACAGTGCGGTGACTGCACGCTCTGCTGCAAGGTGATGGCGATCGAGGAACTGGCGAAGCCGGCCAGCGTATGGTGTCCGCATTGCGCGCCCGGGCTCGGCTGCCGGATCTATTCGAACCGGCCGGCGGAATGCCGCTCGTTCAGCTGCGTCTGGCTGGTCAACGAGCTGCTGGAGGAGCACTGGAAGCCCTCGCGATCGAAGCTTGTGCTCACCACGTCCGAAGACGGTCTCGAGGTCCGCTGCGATCCGGGCTTCCCCGACGCCTGGCGCAGGGAGCCGTTTCGGGGCGAGCTCAGGGAATGGGCGATATCCGGCGAGACGCTCGACATGACCGTCGTCGTCATCGTCGGCCAGCGCATGACGCTGCTGACGCCGGAGCACGAATTCGACCTCGGTATCGTCGGCCCCGATGAGCGGATCGTGCGCGAACTCGACGGCACAAGGGTCGTCAACGCGACCGTGACGAAGGCCTCCGACCTCGAACAGTAAGTGCGATCTGCGGACTGGTTATTCGGGCGCGACAGAATCGCGGCCGGCGGTCTCGACCTTGTTCTGAGCGGCTGCACGCCTGGCACGCGCCTCGACAAAGCGATCGAGCATCTGGACGATGACGCCACGCGGCTTCTGCTCGACCGGCACGATCGGCCCGGGGGGCACCGGCGGCGAAATCTTCTCAAACGTGAATGCAGGCATCGTGCATCTCCTCACCGTTGAGTTGAGACACTCCTGGACACTCCCCACACGCTTGACCGACGACGTGCAGTGGACATCGTTTGGTCATTTCCACTATGCCACGATTCAAGCATAAGTTATGCCAAAAATATGGTCAGCTTGACTGCGCTTGTGCGGAGATCATGCTGGACCCGAAGAGAGTGCGAAGGCGATGTTCGAAGCTCATTTCCAGACGTTCGAAGAGCCCGAAGGCGGCGTGGCGCTGGCTGCGCGCTTAAGCGCGCTGCGCGAGGAACTGGCGCGGCGCAAGCTGACCGGATTTGTGGTTCCGCGCGCCGACCAGCAGCAGAATGAATATGTTGCCGCATCCGAGGAGCGGCTTGCCTGGCTGACCGGCTTCACCGGATCGGCCGGGCTCGCGATCGTGCTGGGCCGGGAAGCCGCCCTGTTCGTCGACGGGCGCTACACGCTGCAGGCCGCCAAGCAGGTCGACGCTAAGGCCTGGCAGGTCGAGCCGCTGGTCGAGCTGCCGCCGGAGCACTGGCTGACCCGGCACCTGGCGGCCGGCGACCGCCTAGGATTTGACCCCTGGCTGCACACTTCGGCGGCAGCCGAACGGCTGGCGGCGGCCTGCGCCAAGGCCGGTGCCGAGCTGGTCGCCGTCGACGGCAATCCGCTCGATGCGATCTGGCACGAGCGGCCGGCACCGCCGCTCGGCCGGGTTTCGATCCACGGCGCGCAGTTCTCCGGCGAGATCGAGGCCGAGAAGCTGAAGCGGATCCGGCTCGAGATCAACAAGCTCGGCGTCGATGCGCTGGTGCTCTCCGACAGCCACGCGGTGGCCTGGACCTTCAATATCCGCGGCGCTGACGTCTCGCACACGCCACTGCCGCTGTCCTACGCGCTGGTGCCGAAGGACGGCCGGCCGCTGGTGTTCATCGATCACCGCAAGCTGTCGAACTCCGCGCGCGACCATCTCGAGCAATCCGCCGATGTCGAGGAACCGTCGGCGCTGACCGCGAAGCTCACCGAGCTCGCCAAGCGCGGCGCCGCGATCGCGCTGGATAGCGCGACCGCGGCGGATGCCCTCAGCCGCCTGATCGTGGGCGCCGGCGGCAAGCCGGTGCGCGGCAACGATCCGGTCAGCCTGCTGAAGGCGGTCAAGAACATCGCCGAGATCGAGGGCACGCGCACGGCGCATCAGCGCGACGCGGTGGCGTTGACGCGCTTCCTCGCCTGGGTCGACCGCGAGGCGCCCTCCGGCCACCTCACCGAGATCGACACCGTCGAGGCGCTGGAGACATTCCGCCGCCAGACCGGCGCGCTGAAAGACGTCTCGTTCCCGACCATCGCCGGCACCGGGCCGAACGGCGCCATCGTGCATTATCGCGTGACGCGCAAGAGCAACCGCCGCATCGCCGCCGGCGATCTGCTGCTGATCGATTCCGGCGCGCAGTATGAAGACGGCACCACCGACGTCACCCGCACCATCGCGATCGGCAAGCCGACCGACGAGATGCGCGACCGCTTCACCCGCGTGCTGCGCGGCCATATCGCGATCGCCCGCGCGATCTTCCCGGACGGCACCACCGGCGCGCAGCTCGACAGCTTCGCGCGGCAATATCTCTGGCAGGCCGGGATCGATTTCGAGCACGGCACCGGCCACGGCGTCGGCAGCTATCTCAGCGTCCACGAAGGGCCGGCGCGGATCTCGAAGCTCGGCACCACACCGCTGAAGCGCGGCATGATCCTGTCCAACGAGCCCGGCTACTACAAGACCGACGCCTACGGCATAAGGATCGAGAACCTCGAGCTCGTGATCGGCACCGACATCGCCGGCGCCGAGAAGCCGGTCAACGCATTCGAGACGCTGACCCTGGCGCCGATCGATCGTCGCCTGATCGAGGTGAGCATGCTGAGCGCAGACGAGCTGAGCTGGCTCAACGACTACCATGCTCGCGTCGCGCGCACGGTGCGCCCGCATCTCGACGACAACGCCACCAAGCTGTGGCTCGACGAGGCGACGGCGGCGCTGAAGTAACGGCGCAAACATCGCTCCCCAGGTTCGATGTCGTCCCGGCGAAGGCCGGGACCCATAGCCACCGCCGCCCACTGTTGCATGACGCTGGGGCCACAGCGCGCCTCAACAATGCGCGCCTGTGGTTATGGGTCCCGGCTTTCGCCGGGACGACGGTGAGGTTATTGCGCGGGACGAAACATCGCCGCGGCGTCTCCCGAAATCGCATGGGCGTATGCCGAAACACCGGTATTCCGCGCGAACGGGCGCGCTACAGTCTTTGCATAATGCTGGATCGGACCTGAATGCACGGCGTGATGGGCAAGCCGCCCGGCGCGGCTAAAGACAACATCGCGACATCGAAGGTCATGCTGCTGATGCTCGTCGTGATGACGGGCGTCGCGCCGATCTCGCTTTACATGCTGGTGCCGGCGCTGCCGGTGCTGGCGACCGATTTCGGCCGCGACATTTCCATCGCGCAAATGACCGTGTCGCTCTACATGGTCGGCATCGCGCTGTCGCAGTTGATCATGGGACCGTTGTCCGACAAGTTCGGCCGCCGCCCGGTGCTGCTTGCGGGCCTCGGCCTGATGGTGGTGGCCGGCATCGGCTCCGTGTTCGCCGAGACCCTGCCGCAACTGATAGCGGCGCGCTTCTTCCAGGCACTCGGCGGCGCCAGCGGCATGGTGATCAGCCGCGCCATCATCCGCGATCTCTATCCGCGCGAGCGGGTCGGCGCCATGATCAGCCTCGTGGTCGCCGCGCTGATGATCGCACAGATGGTGAGCCCGCTGACCGGCGGCCTGCTGGAGACCGCGTTCGGCTGGCGTGCGATCCTCTATCTCATCACTGCGGCGTCGCTGACCACCACGATCTTCATCGCACTGGCGCTGCCCGAAACCCGCCGCGATCGCACCGACAGCTCCAGTTTCCGCGGCGACCTCGGCAAGCTGATCCGAAGCCGCGCCTTCGTCGGCTATCTCTTGTGCCAGGTGCTGGCGTCCCAGATCATCTTCGCCTTCGCCGGCGGCGGCCCCTACATCGTGGTGACCCAGATGGGCCGCAGCAGCGCCGAGTATGGCGCTTGGTTCGCGATGACGGGGTTCGGCTACTTCGTCGGCAATCTCCTGTGCGTGCGCTTCGCGCCGCGGCACTCGCTGGAGCGGCTGATCTGGTTCGGCCTCGCGCTGCAACTCGGCGGCAGCCTGTTGAACCTGGTCTGGAGTTTCACCGGGCTGAACCAGGCCCCGCTCTGGCTGTTCGGCACCCAGATGATCGTGATGGTCGCCAATGCCTTCGTGATGGCCAATTCCGCTGCCGGCGCCATCAGCATCCGCCCCGAAGCCGCCGGTACCGCCTCAGGCGCGATGGGCTTCCTGCAGCAGGGCATCGGCTCGCTGATCTCGCAGTTCGGCGCCTATCTCGGCGGCCATTCGACCACCACATTGCCGCTGACATCGGCGATCTTCGCGATCTCGATCGCCTGCGCCTGCACCATGATCTTCGTGGTGCCGCGGCGGAACGTGGTGGTGAGCGAGGAACTGATCACGCAGGCCGAGGAGGATGAGCAGGGGATGATGTGAGGCGCGCGCGAACGCCACACGCTCAACTCGTCATCCCCCGCGAAAGCGGGGGATCCAGTACGCCGCAGCCTATCGGGTGAATCACTGCGGCCTCTGGAATACTGGGTCCCCCGCTTTCGCGGAGGACGACAGCGGTGAGTGCGGCGACGCAGCGCCCTACTCCCCGATCAACTTCAACCACTCGTCTTCGGTCAGCACCTGCACGCCGTGCTTCTGCGCTTCGGCAAGCTTCGAGCCGGCGCCCGGCCCCGCGACGACATAGTCGGTCTTCTTCGACACCGAACCCGCAGCCTTGGCCCCTAACCGCTCGGCGGTCGCCTTGGCCTCGTCGCGCGTCATCTTCTCGAGCGAACCGGTGAACACCACGGTCTTGCCGGCCACCACCGAATTGCTCTTCGGTTTCTCGGCGTCGACGATCTCGTCGAGCTCCGTGGTCAACCGCTCGACGATGCCGCGATTATGGCTCTCGCCGAAATAGTCCGCGATGCTTTTGATCACGGTGTCGCCGATCTGGTCGAGCGCATCCATCTCAGTGATGGCATCTTCGTCGCCCTTGGCGACCTTCAGGCAGGCCTCGTGGAACGCCTCCCACGAGCCGTAGCCGCGCGCCAGCGCCAGCGCCGTGGTCTCGCCGACATGGCGCATGCCGAGCGCATAGATGAAGCGCTCCAGCCCGATCCTACGGCGGCTGTCGATCGCGGCGAACAGATTGCGCACCGAGGTTTCGCCATAGCCTTCGATGTCCTCGAGCTTCAGCTTCGCGTTGCGCTTCGGCAGCGTGAAGATGTCGGCGGGCTCCTTGACCCAACCCTCGTCGAAGAAATATTGCAGCTGCTTCACGCCGAGGCCGTCGATGTCGAACGCCCGTCGCGACACGAACAGGATCAGGTGCTCGATCTTCTGGAACGGACAGGCGAACTCGCCGCTGCAGCGCAGCCGCGAGCCCTCCTCGCCGGTCGCGGTCTCCTCGCGGACCACGTCGGTGTGCAGCGGGCACGGGCATTTCTTCGGGAAATGGAATTCCTTCGCGCCCTTCGGCCGCTTGTCGATCACGACGTCGACAACCTGCGGGATCACGTCGCCGGCGCGCTGGATCACGACAGTATCGCCGATCCTGATGTCGCGCCCCTCGCGCAGCTCCTCGCCCTTGTTGCCGATGCCCTTGATGTAATCCTCATTGTGCAGCGTGACGTTCTGCACGATCACGCCGCCGACGCCGACCGGCTCGAGCTTGCCGACTGGCGTGAACGAGCCGGTGCGCCCGACCTGGATCTCGATGTCGCGCAGCACAGTCATGGCGCGCTCGGCCGGGAATTTGTGCGCGATCGCCCAGCGCGGCGTGCGCGACACGAAGCCGAGGCGTTCCTGCCAGTCGATGCGGTCGACCTTGTAGACGACGCCGTCGATATCGTAGTCGAGCTCGGCGCGCTGCTCCTCGATCTTGCGATGGAAGGAGATCAGCTCCTCGACCGAGTGGCACAATTTGGTCAGCGGATTGGTCTTGAAACCGCAGCGCTCGAACCAGTGGATCATGCCGGTCTGGGTCTCCTCCGGCATCGCGCTCATCTCGCCCCAGGCATAGGCAAAGAAGCCGAGCGGCCGCGAGGCGGTGATACCGGGATCCTTCTGCCGCAGCGAGCCGGCCGCCGAATTGCGCGGATTGGCGAAGATGGTGTCGCTGGCGGCCTTCTGCCGCTCGTTGAGCGCGAGGAACGCCTTCTTGGTCATATAGACTTCGCCGCGCACCTCGCAGATCTCGGGCACGTTGCGGCCCTTCAGCTTCTGCGGCACATCCTCCAGCGTGCGGATGTTCGCGGTGACGTCCTCGCCTTCGGCACCGTCGCCGCGGGTCGCTGCGGTGACGAGCTCACCGCCCTCGTAGCGCAGCGACATCGAGAGACCGTCGATCTTCGGCTCGGCCGAGAAATCGATCTTGTCATCCGGCAATTTCAGGAAGCGCGTGATGCGTCCGACGAAGTCGACCACGTCGGCTTCCGCAAACGCATTGTCGAGTGACAGCATCGGAACGGAGTGGCGGACCTTTTTGAAGCGCCCCGACGGCGCGGCGCCGACCTTCTGCGACGGTGATTCCGCGGTGACGAATTCCGGGAAGCGCTTCTCGATCGCGTTGTAGCGCTGCCGCAGCGCATCGTACTCGGCATCGGTGACGCTCGGCGCATCGTCCTGGTAGTAGCGCTTGTCGTGGCCCTCGAGCTCGAGCGCAAGGCGCATTAACTCGACCTTGGCCTGGGCCTTGGTGAGCTTGTCGACGTCTGGAAATGATTTCTCTTTTGCTGCTTTGGCCATGCAAGGAGCGCGCTATAGTTCTCCGTCATTCCGGGGCGGTCCGTCAGGACCGAACCCGGAATCTCGAGATTCCGGCTTCGATGCTTCGCATCGCCTCGGAATGACGATGTAGGGAATGGGGCTCATGTCGTACTACGTCTACATTCTAGCAAGTCGACGAGACGGAGCAATCTATGTTGGGATCACCAACGATCTCGTGCGCCGGGTCTACGAACACCGAATAAAGGCCGTCCCAAGCTTTACATCCAAATACAACATCACGCAGCTTGTTTGGTTCGAAATCTACGACGATCCGATCTCCGCAATCGCTCGGGAGAAGGAGCTAAAGAAGTGGAAGAGAAGCTGGAAGACCCAGTTAATCGCGGCGACCAACCCGGAATGGAATGACTTGTATGAGTCGATCTGCGTCTGAGGTCGTCATTCCGGGATGGTCCGAAGGACCAGACCCGGAATCTCGAGATTCCGGGTTCGATGCTTCGCATCGCCCCGGAATGACAATGAGAGATTAACCCGCCGCCCGGAGCAGACGTTCCGCGGCGGCCCTCGCCTCCGCGGTGATCTCGGCACCGGCCAGCATCCGCGCGATCTCCTCGCGGCGATGGTCGGCCGCGAGCGCGTTGACGCGGGTGGCGACGCGCTTGCCCTTGTCGAGCGCGTCCTTGGAGATCAGAAGATGCTGGCTGGCGCGGGCAGCGACCTGCGGCGCATGGGTCACCGCCATCACCTGCACCTTGCCGGCGAGGCGCGCCAGCCGCGAGCCGATCGCATCCGCCACCGCACCGCCGACGCCGGTGTCGATTTCGTCGAACACCAAAGTCGGCGCCGAGCCGCGATCGGCCAGCACGACCTTCAGCGCCAGCAGGAAGCGCGACAGCTCGCCGCCGGAGGCGACCTTCATCATCGGCCCCGGCTTGGTGCCCGGATTGGTCTGCACCCAGAATTCGACACGGTCGATACCCTCTGGCCCCGGCGCGGCGGCATTGGCCTCGACCTGGGTCATGAATTTCGCGCGCTCGAGCTTGAGCGGCGCGAGCTCGGCGTTGACCGCCTTGTTGAGCTTCTCGGCCGCCTTGCTGCGCGCCGCCGACAGTTTTGCAGCCGCTGCCGCATAACGTTGGTCGGCTTCGGCGGCGGCCGCTTCCAGCTTCTTCAGCTGGTCGGCGCCGGCATCGATCAGCGCGACGTCGCCGGCATATTGCGCAGCCAACGCGGCCAGCAAATCCACGGGCGTCGAATATTTGCGTGAGGCAGCGCGCAGCGCGAACAGCCGCTCCTCGATCCGCTCGAGCTCGGCTGGATCGAAATCGGTCGCGGCAAGCGCTGCGTGGAGATGCTGGTCGGCCTCCTCCAGCGCGTTGATCGCAATGTCGATCGCTTTCACTGCCGGCTCGATCAGCGCAGGCGCATTGGCGGCGCGCCGCTCCAGCCGCCGCACCGCGGCCGACAGCGCCGACACCGGTGAATGCGAGCCGCCGATCGCCTCCTGCGCCTCGCGCAGGTCGGTCGCGACCTTCTCGCCCTGCATCATGGTGGTGCGACGGTTGGCGAGCTCGGTCTCCTCGCCGTCCTTCGGCGCCAGCGTCTTCAATTCCTGCGAGGCATGGCGCAGATAGTCGGCCTCGCGCGCAGCACGCTCCATGCCGGCGCGATGCTCGTCGAGCGCGGTGCCGGCGGTCCGCCTGATATCCCACAGCGCCTCCAGCGCCGCGACGTCCTTCTCGTGACCGGCGAAGGCGTCGAGCAGCTGGCGGTGGGTGGAGGCGTCGACCAGCGCGCGCTCGTCGTGCTGACCGTGGATTTCGACCAGGACGGCGCCGACCGCCTTCAGGGTCTGCACGCTGATCGCCTGATCGTTGATGAAGGCGCGGGTGCGGCCGTCGGCGAGCTGCACGCGGCGCAGGATCATCTCTCCGGTGTCGTCGAGGCCGTTCTCGGCGAGGATCCCGGCGGCCGGATGCCCCTTGGGGACATCGAACATCGCGGTGACCTGCCCCTGCTCGGCGCCATGGCGCACGAGGCCAGCATCGCCGCGGCCGCCAAGCGCCAGCGCAAAGGCATCGAGCAGGATGGATTTTCCGGCGCCGGTTTCGCCGGTCAGCACCGCCAGGCCACGGGAAAATTCGATATCAAGCCGTTCGATCAGGACGATGTCACGGATCGACAGACGGGCCAGCATGCGAGGACAATTCCTAGCCGAGACCTATCTTCTTGAAGGTCCTGCTGATCCAGGATCCCTGATTCTCGCTCGGCTCGAGACCGCCGGACTTTACTAGATTATACGCGTCCTTGTACCAGCGGCTGTCCGGAAAATTGTGGCCGAGCACCGCGGCCGCGGTCTGTGCTTCGCCGACGATGCCGATCGCCATATAGGCCTCGGTGAGCCGGTAGAGCGCCTCTTCGACGTGGCGGGTGGTCTGGTACTGCGTGACCACGGTCTTGAAGCGGTTGATCGCGGCGGTGAAGTCGCGCTTCTCGATGTAGTAGCGCCCGACCGCCATTTCCTTGCCGGCGAGCTGGTCGCGCGCCGCCTGGATCTTGTTCTTGGCTTGGGTCGCATATTCCGAGGTCGGATATTTGCGCACCACCTCTTCGAGCGCCGCGATCGCCTTCTCGGTACGACCCTGGTCGCGCGAGATGTCCGGGATCTGATCGAAATGCGATGCTGCGATCAGGTACTGGGCGTAGGCAGCGTCCGGGCTGCCGGGATGCAGCGTAACGTAGCGGGTCGCAGAGCCGATGCAGCTGTCGTAGTCGCCCGCCTGGTAATACGAATAGGCCGACATCAGGAGCGACTTGCGCGCCCAGTCCGAATACGGATGCTGACGGTCGACTTCCTCGAACTTCTTCGAGGCGGCCTTCAGGTCCTTCTTCTCGTTCATCATGTACAAGCCCTCATTGTAGAGCTTGTCCGCGGGCTCATCGACGAACGTATCGTCCTTGGCCATGAACTTGTCCCACAGCGCGCCGGTGCCGCAGCCTGAGAGCGGCAGTGCGAGCACGATCAGGCCCGCCGCAAAACGCAGCGCGCGAGCGGCCTTGGTCAGGCCGGAGACGTCAGAAGAGGAGCGTGGTTCGAGCGCCATACGCATTGCCGACATGAATTGTAAAACCTGACGCCTTTGATGCGGTTAACGGCGACCCCACTCCACCCATGAACCGCGATCATGGATGCAATATCTCACGTGCCGTTGGCGCCATATCAAGGCAACCGCGGGCCTGTTTAACCGAAAAATGACCGTCGACCAACCGAATAGGGAGCCAATCCGCCGGGAATAAGGCGACCCGGCGAAGTGCACAGCCTGCTGTGGTTATTACGGAAATTGGGACTGACCGCCGGCGGCGATCAGGACACGTCCGGACCGTAGGCCGGGGCGACGAGACCGCCCACGGTGCCTGCACCGGCTTCGACATGGCCCCGGACCGGCCGCCGGGCCGTCTCCGATTCGACCACGCGCCAGGCGCTACGGTCGGCCAGCAGCGCCTTCAGCACCGCATTGTTGAGCTTGTGACCGCCCCGCTTCGAGCGATAGATGCCGAGCAGAGGCAGGCCGGCCAGCGAGAGATCGCCGATCACGTCCAGCACCTTGTGGCGGACGCATTCGTCGCTATAGCGCAGGCCTTCGCTGTTGAGCAGCCGGGTATCGTCGAACACCACCGTGTTGTCGAACGACGCGCCGAGCGCGAAACCGGCGCTCCAGAGCCGCGCGGTGTCGCTGATGCAGCCGAAGGTCCGAGCCCGCGCGATATCGCGGCGGAAGCTTTCCGGCGACAGGTCGAAGGAGAAGCTCTGGTGGCCGATCACCGCATTGGCGAAGTCGATCTCGACCTCGGCGCGGAATCCACCAGCAAACGGACGCAGCTCACCGACCGATTGGCCGATCTTCACCTGTACCGGCTTCAACACCTGGATGAAGCGGCGCACGGCGGGTTGGGTGACGATACCGGCCTGCTCGATGGCGGCAACGAAGGCAGCCGAGCTGCCGTCCATGATCGGAACTTCGGGTCCATCGACTTCGACGGTGGCGTTGTCGATCCCCATGCCGCGCAGCGCCGCGAGCACATGTTCTGCAGTCGAAACCAGCGGCCCTTCGCGGTCACCGAGCACCGTCGAAAACTCGGTGGCGATCACGGCATCGGCGTCGGCGTGGATTTCGCGGTCGGCACCGTCGAGACCGGTGCGGACAAAAATATAACCTGCATCAACAGGTGCAGGTCCCAACGTGAGACTGGCAGGAAGACCGGAATGAACGCCTACGCCAGTCACGGTGGCTTGCGACCGAAGCGTTGTTTGACGGCTGAACTTCATTCGATAATGCCCACTACCCGACTTCGCTCAATTCAAGTGGCCAAACTTCCCCAAGGCCGACTCGCTTGAGCTCCCCAAGTCACGGCAGACCATAGTGATTTCCTAAACCGCGCCAACTCACGCTTCTTTACCGATTGTTACCCCATCTCCGCCGCATTCACGCCCAAGGTTAACCAAATTGCGGCAGCGAAAACGGCCCTCGGCGAGTGGCCATCTGACCACCGAAAGAATAATTAATCATTTAAAATCAGTTGCTTGTTTGCAGCGTGCAATCGCTTGCCCGCCAAAAGGAGAAGGCCCCGGCGGTTCCCCGCCGAGGCCTTCTTCATCGCCAAGGTTGTAACAAACTTCAGTTTGCCTGCCGGCGCAGGAAGGCCGGGATATCAAGATGGTCGTCGCCCTGTGGCGCCGGGGCAACAGGGGCCTGACGGCCATGCGCGTCCAATCCCTGCGGGGCCGGGCGCTTTGCATATTCCGATACCGGCTGCTCGTTCGCCGAGATCTGCTGGGCGACGCTGCGGGCCGGCTTGCGGTCGGGCAGCGGAGGCATCGTCGGCATCGCCGGACCCGAGGCGCGGGCCGCGATCGGCGGCTCGGTCTCTTCGTCGCGGCGGCCGAGGCCGACATTGGCGAGCCGCTGCAGCAGCGACAGCCGGGTCTTCTGCGGATGTTCCGCCTCACCATCACCGCTGGCCTGGCGAATCTCGGCCTGCGCCGGCATCGGCAGATCCTCGAACTTCGGCATCCGCGGGGCACGGACCGGCGACCGCTCCGCCGCCTGCGGGATGAAGGTCTCGGGCGGCATCGGCTCGTGCTGCTCGGCCCGGGCCGCTTCGTGATCCGGGAACAATGTCGGCTTCTGGGCAATCGGCCGGACCGTGACGTCACCATAGGAGGCCGGCTGCATCGGCGCCTGGGCGGCCGGTGCGCTGTCCGGGGCAACCGCGGCGGCGATCGCCGCGAGTGCGGCGCGCTCGACTGCCGGACGCTGCTGGTGCGCCACAGCCTGAGCCGCAATCGGAGCAACCGTCACGCCGGTCGGCGGCTCCAGCTTCTGGGCACGTTCGGCCATGCGCTGATTGTCGGCACGCAGGCGAGCGGTCAGGTCGGCCAGCCGGCTCTCCGGCGAACCGCCCGGCTGCTGCGCGGGAGCCTGGGCACGGGAGGCGATCGCGGCCTGCTCAATGCCGGTCGCGACCACGGAGACGCGAATGATGCCGTCGAGCGATTCGTCGAAGGTGGCGCCGACGATGATGTTGGCGTCGGCATCGACCTCCTCGCGGATGCGGGTTGCGGCTTCGTCGACCTCGAACAGCGTGAGATCCTTGCCGCCCGTGATCGAGATCAACAGGCCGCGGGCGCCCTTCATCGAGCTATCGTCGATCAGCGGGTTGGCGATCGCAGCTTCGGCGGCGGTCAGCGCGCGCTTCTCGCCGGTTGCCTCGCCGGTGCCCATCATCGCCTTGCCCATCTCACGCATCACGGCGCGGACGTCGGCGAAGTCGAGGTTGATCAGACCTTCCTTGACCATCAGGTCGGTGATGCAGGCGACGCCCGAGTACAGCACCTGGTCGGCCATCGCGAACGCGTCGGCAAAGGTGGTCTTCTCGTTGGCGACCCGGAACAGGTTCTGGTTCGGAATGATCAGCAGGGTGTCGACCACCTTGTGGAGCTCGGAAATACCGTGCTCGGCGGTGCGCATGCGGCGCTGACCTTCGAAGTGGAACGGCTTCGTCACCACGCCGACGGTGAGGATGCCCATCTCGCGGGCGGCCTTGGCGATCACGGGCGCAGCGCCCGTGCCGGTGCCACCACCCATGCCGGCGGTGACGAACACCATGTTGGCGCCGGTGAGATGATCGCGAAGCTCGTCCATGACTTCCTGCGCGGCCGCGGCACCGACATCGGGCTGCGAACCGGCGCCGAGGCCCTGGGTGACCTGGGTGCCCATCTGGATGATGCGCTGCGCCTTCGACATCGTCAGCGCCTGCGCGTCGGTGTTGGCGACGACGAAGTCGACGCCCTGCAACCCGGCGGTGATCATGTTGTTGACGGCATTACCACCCGCGCCGCCGACGCCGAAGACGGTGATCCGCGGTTTCAGCTCGCTGATGTCAGGGGGTGTCAGATTGAGTGCCATGGTTGCCTCTCTCGATTATGCGCGCGTTGGTTCGTCCCGGCCGCTGGCCGCAGGAGCTGGTGAAAATGCAATGAGCCGGGGTGCGGTCATCAGAAGCCCTCGCGAAGCCATCGTCCGACCTTTCCGAAGTAACCGTCTGTCCCTGTCCTGAGCTGCCGCGTGCGCCGCGGTTCGACATGTTCAAGATGTGCGTATTGCGGATAGACCAGCAGGCCCGTCGGCACCGAGAACGAGGCGCCCTTCGCCTCGTTCGGCAGCCGGCCGAAGCCGAGCGGCCGGCCGATGCGGACCTGCCGGTTCAGGATGCGGGTGGCAAGCTCGACGGTCCCGGTCAGCTGCGACGCGCCCCCGCTGAGCACGACGCGCGCCCTCGGCTCTGCCGCAAAGGGGGAATCCGCGAGCCGGTCACGGACCATTTCGAAAATCTCCTCGGCGCGATGCCGGACAATGTTCGCAATCGTGGCGCGAGATACGATTTGCGGGGTCTCCCGATCATCGCCTGCAGTGGGAACGGACATCAGCTCGCGCGAGTCCGAACCGCCGGTCAGCACCGTGCCGTATAAAGTCTTGATTCGCTCGGCATCCGCAATGCACGCGCCGATGCCGCGCGCAAGATCCATCGTGATGTGTTGCCCGCCGAGCGCAAACCCGGATGCGTGCACGAGGCGGCCGCCGGAATAGGTCGCGATCGTCGTCGAGCCCGCGCCCATCTCGACAACGGCAGCGCCGAGGTCGGCCTCGTCGTCGGTCAAGACCGACAGGCCCGCGACATAGGGGCTCGATGCCATGGCTTCGACGTTGAGATGGCAGCGCTCGACCACGAGCATCAGGTTCTTGGCGACCGTCGCGTCCGACGTCACCACGTTCATGTCGACGCCGAACTGGCGCGCCACCATGCCCTTGGGATCGCGGATACCCTTGACGCCATCGAGCGCGTAGCCGACCGGCAGCGCGTGCAGCACGGTGCGGCCGGCGCCGGCAGCGTGACGCATGCCGGCCGAGGTGACGCGGCTGATGTCGTCCGCGGTCACCGAGCCGCCGCGGATATCGGCCGCGGCTTCGACCAGCTGGCCATGCTGCCTGCCGCCGGAGACCGACAGCAGGACGGACTCGACACGGACCTTGGCCATACGCTCGGCCAGCGCCACGGCATGGCGCACTGCCTTCTCGCATTCGGCGAGATCGACGACGGCGCCGGCCTTGACGCCGCGCGACTGGATCTGGCTGTAGCCGATCAATTCGACCGCATGGGTGCGGCCGCGCAGCGCCTCGTTCGGCGGCGACGGCTTGAGCCGTGCGATCATGCAGGCGATCTTGCTGGAGCCGACGTCGAGCGAAGCCACCATCGCGGTGCGCTTCTGCATCGGGCGGGTCTTCGGGGTCAGATTGCGATCGAGGCCGGTCATGCGGAGTCACCCGGCTTCTTCTTGGACTTCTTGTCCTTGAACAGCTCGTCGCGCGCCTTGCCGGCTTCCTCCGACAATTGCACGATCAGCCGATCGGGCAGCCGCATGTCGACGGCGACAATGTCGCGCGAGAACAGCTTCTCGTCCTTGTCGAGCTTGGAGAGCGCGGCGAGCGCGTTGCCGACATCATTCTCCGGCAGGCGGACGTCGAGACCGTCCTTGAGGCGCAGGTTCCAGCGCCGCTCACCGACGAAGATCGCGGCCTTGGTCACCGAACGCACCTGCGGATAACGGTCGAGCAGCGCCAGGAAGTCCTGGGCGCGGGTGTCCGCGCCCTTGCCCACCACCAGCGGCAGATTGAGGAAGCGGCGCGTGACGTAAGGCTCGAGCACCGCGCCGTCGGAGGCGATCACCGACAGGCGGCCGTTCTGCTGCCACAACGCGAAGGCGGTGCGCTCGACGATGTCGATCTGCAGCCGGCCCGGATAGAGCTTGAGGATCGTGGCGTCCGCGATCCAGGGATTGGCCTTCAGCTTGGCGCGCACGGTATCGGCATCGAGGAACAGCAGCGAGGAGCGGCCGTTGACGCCGCCGATCGCAAGCACCTCGTCCTGGCTCAGCTGCTTGCGGCCGTTGATGCCGACCGTGGTGATGCGGAAGCCTGCGGAATTGGCCAGCGCGTTGCGGGTGTCGCTGAGCGCAGTGGTGAACTCCTCGACATGGCCGCCCCGGACGATGCCGAAGCCCAGGCTGCCGAACAGGATCGCCAGCGTCGCGACTAGGCCGATGCGGCGCGGCAGATAGCGTTCGACCATCTGGATGTAGCGATTCGGCGGCTCGCGATCGATCACTTGCGGCCGCTTGGCGGGACGCCGCCGGCGGCGAGCGAGATGGGCGCCGATATACTCGCGCAACAGCACCGCCGCTCCAATAGCGGCTGCTCTCAGGTCAGCTTGAGGCCCCAGCGATCGCAGCGATCGAGTGAGGCGTCCTGCACCATCCATTGCACGAGCTCGTCACATGTTGTGCCCGCAAACCCCGCGGGTCCCGGCACAAATCACGTCTCGGCTAGACCGGTGGGATTAGAGTGGCCCCCTGTTCCCTGGTTGCGATCCTCGAAGCGGTAATCCGCGACAGCTCACGCCCCGGCAGCCAAGCGCTACATGCGCCGCCAGCGTTAACCTTCGGGCTTCCTGGTAAACAAACGGTAAATGAGTTCAGCCTGGAGTGTATTTTGATCAACGCTTTGAGTACTTTGCCGCGAACCCGTTAGCATTTTAGCAACAGCGCCGGGTTCCATCCGGCCGAGTCGGGCGGGTTCCGCGCTCAGACGGCCTTAACGCTTGGCGCGGCGGCGGCCGAGTTCGATCTGGTCCTGCAGGAAGTCGGCAAAGGCGATGCCCTGTGCTTTCAAGGCCTTAGGGTACAGTGACGCCGCGGTGAGCCCAGGCAGCGTGTTGGTTTCGAGGTAGACCGGGCCATTGGCCGACACGATGAAATCGCTGCGCGAGTAGCCGGTGCAGGACAATGCCCGATGCGCCCGCAGAGCATGGTCCATGATCGCGGCGCTGACCTCCGGCGCGAAACGACCGGGACAGATCTCCTGGGTCGATTTCAGCAGGTATTTGGCTGTGTAGTCGAAGCCTCCCTCCGCCGGCACGATCTCGATCGGCGGCAGCGCGAACACGCTGCCGTCGGATTGCTCGAGCACGCCGCAGGTCGCCTCGACGCCCGACACGAACGGCTCGATCAGATAGTCTTCATGCTTCGCGGCATTGCGGACGGCGACGAGGTCCTGCTTGGCGTTGACGAAGATCAGCCCGTAGCTCGATCCGTCCTTGGCGGGCTTCGCGATCAGCTTGCCGTACTTCGCGAATGCCTCATCGATCTGTTCGACTGCGATCCCCTGCGGTGCGTTGATGCCGGCGATCGCGGCGAAGCGCTTGGCCGACGGCTTGTCGAAGGCCAGATGCGACGACGCCGAGCCGGAGCCGGTGAACGCGACGCCGCGCATTTCGCACATCGCCTGCAATTCGCCATTCTCGGCGCGGCCGCCGTGCAGACCGAGCACGAGCACGCGCTGCTCGGCGCCCGCTTTGTCGAGCGCCTGGTCGAGCGCGATGCCGGGACTATCAGGCTTGAAGTCGACCTCGAACGGCCGCGTGTGACCGAGCAGCTGTTCGGACGTCACCGCATGCACGGTGTCGTCGACGTCCCAGAACCAGAGCTCCGCGTCGGGCAGCGCGCGGTGCAGCGCCTGCGCGCTCGCAACTGAAACCAGCCGCTCCTTGTTGGTGCCGCCGAACAGAATGGTCACCTGCATCAGCTGTTCCCGATCCGCTTGATTTCCCAGTGCAGCTCAATTCCGCTGGTCTGCTTCACCCGTTCACGCACCGTCTCACCGAGGCTCTCGATGTCATGGCCGGTGGCGTTGCCGGTGTTGATCAGGAAATTGCAGTGCATCTCCGACACCTGCGCGCCGCCGACCTTGAGACCGCGGCAGCCTGCGGCGTCGATCAGCTTCCAGGCGCTGTTGCCGGGCGGATTCTTGAAGGTCGAGCCGCCGGTCTTTTCGCGGATCGGCTGCGCGGTCTCGCGATGAGTCTGCACCTCGTTCATGCGGGCGCGGATCGCATCCGCATCGGCAATCCTGCCGCGGAAGCGCGCCGAGGTGAAGATAACCGACGGATCGACGCCGCTGTTGCGATACACGAACTTCATGTCGGCATTGCCGAACGTGTGCCTGGTGCCATCGCGACTGACGCCGGTGGCCTCGATCAGCACGTCCTTGGTCTCGCCGCCGTTGGCGCCGGCATTCATGCGCAGCGCGCCACCGACCGTGCCGGGGATGCCAAAGAAGAATTCCATGCCGCCAATGTTTGCCGCCGCGGCCGTCTCCGCGACGCGCTTGTCGAGTGCGGCGGCGCCGGCGGTGACGACATCACCGTCCGCACTGGTCTCGCCGAAGGCACGCGGCGCCAGCCGGATCACGACACCCGGCATGCCGCCGTCGCGCACGATCAGATTGGAGCCGACGCCGACGGCATAGACCAGCAGCTCCTGCGGCAACCGCTTCAGGAAGTAAGCAAGATCGTCTTCATCCGCCGGTGTGAACAGCACCTGCGCCGGGCCGCCGACGCGAAACCAGGTCAGCTCCGCCAGCGACTGATTGGCCAGCAGCCGCCCGCGCAGCTCCGGCATCGCGGCTTTCAGGTCGGGCGTGATGTCAGGGAAGGTCATGATGCGCTGGTCGATCGGCGAACTTGATTGAGAGAACGTCGCATTGCGTTTTCCGCGATCGCCCGGGGCTTACCCCTCTCCCCACCCCTCCCCCACAAGGGGGGAGGGAGCCTGACGAGCGTGCTCACCTCACATCGCGCCACAGCTGCGCTCTGACTCTTTGCGCAAGTCAGGGACGCACTAGCGGACGGGTTCCCTCCCCCCTTGCGGGGGAGGGTTAGGGAGAGGGGTGAGCCGCACGGGCGGTGTTCGTGAAGGGCGACGACCATCATCACCCCAGCGCCTTCAATTCGGCGGGCAGTGCGTAGGCCCATTGCGTGATGTTGCCGGCGCCGAGGCAGACGACGAGGTCGCCGGACTTGGCAAGGCCGTGAACGATCTTCGCAAGCTCACCCGCGTTCGGCAGCGGAACCACGTTGCGATGGCCGTGAGCGCGCAGGCCGGCGGCGAAATGATCGCGGTCGATGCCGGCAATCGGCGCCTCGCCAGCCGGATAGACCTCGGCGACCACGACCGCATCGGCGTCGTTGAAGCAGGTGCAGAATTCCTCGAACAACGACTGCAGGCGGGTGTAGCGATGCGGCTGCACCACGGCGACGATCTTGCCGTTGGTGGATTCCCGCGCCGCCTTCAGCACCGCTGCGATCTCGACCGGATGATGGCCGTAGTCGTCGATCACGGTGATGCCATTGGTCTCGCCGGTCTTGGTGAAGCGCCGCTTGACGCCGCCGAAGCCGGCCATGGCCTGGCGGATGACGTCGTCGGACACGCCGAGCTGATGCGCGACCGCGATCGCCGCCGTCGCATTGGACGCGTTGTGGCGCCCCGGCATCGGCAGCATGATGTCAGCGATCTCGTGCTTCGCGCCGGTCTTGCGATCGCGGATCGCGACCTTGAATTTCGAGCCGCCGCCCATCGGCGTCAGATCCAGGAGCTGCGCATCGGCCTGCGGGTTCTGCCCGTAGGTGATGATGCGGCGATCCTCGATCTTGCCGACGAGGCTTTGCACCACCGGGTGATCGGTACACATCACGGCAAAGCCGTAGAACGGAACGTTCTCGACGAAATTGCGGAACGCATCCTGGATCGCCTCGAAGGTCTTGAAGTGATCGAGATGCTCGGGATCGATATTGGTGACGATGACGACGTCGGACGGCAGCTTGAGGAAGGTGCCGTCGCTCTCGTCGGCCTCGACCACCATCCAGTCGCCGGCGCCGAGCCGCGCATTGGAGCCGTAGGCATTGATAATGCCGCCATTGATGACCGTCGGATCGAGCCCGCCGGCGTCGAGCAAGGTCGCCACCATCGTCGTCGTGGTGGTCTTGCCATGGGTGCCGGCGATCGCGACGCAGCTCTTCAGCCGCATCAATTCCGCCAGCATCTCGGCGCGCCGCACCACCGGAATGCGCCGCGCGCGCGCCGCCATCAATTCGGGATTGTCGCGCTTGATCGCGGTCGAGACCACGACCACATCGGCGCCATCGACATTCTCGGCGGCGTGGCCGACGGAGATTTTTGCACCCTTCTTGCGCAACCGATCGAGGTTGTAATTATCCGACGCGTCGGAGCCTTGCACGGTGTAACCGAGATTGATCAGCACCTCGGCGATGCCGCTCATGCCGATGCCGCCGATCCCGACGAAGTGAATGGGTCCGATCTCGCGCGGCAGTCTCATGATTGCCGTTCCTCTTGGAGCAGTTCAGTCGCTGTTCGCGGCAATGAATACAAGAATGGCATAATGTTCGATGCTTCCATATGGCCGTGGGCTTCCCAGGAGGTGTTCCAGTGGGAAGGGGTTAAGGCATATCTGATCAATCACCGACTGGGACAAGTCAATCGGATACAGTCCCTCCATAAGGTACCGGAAGGTTCCATATCCGTCGCAATCAAGTCCGATCTCTTGGAGTTGCGATCTGTATCTGACCAGCTCTGAAAGGGATGGAATATCCCAACCAAGCTGGGAATCGTAATAGCCTTTCGCAATTTCAGTGAACTTGGCTTCTATCCCCGGCTTCAGCAAAATCCGATGCCCGACAAACCTAAGATGCTTGCAGGCGTGTCCTGCAGCCTGATGATCGATGAGACACCACGGATATCCATCAGCCAGTACAGGCACATGCGTCATGAAGGCGACGAATGCGGCCACCCGCATTTGTCGGGGAATTTCTAAATCCGGCTCAATGTCGAGCCACCTCGCGATAGGCGGGCCCATCGAACTCGCCCACCTCAGGGCAGCCTCGGCACGCGCACGATCGGGATGCCTGCCCCAGGGACCTCCGATTGAATCCAACGAGATCATGCGCGTCGTGTCAGAATCAAATCCCCGGAGTGGACCCAGAATTGTTTCTATCTCGGTGACATCTACTGTCATGCGACATTCTCACAGCCGTGCCGTCTTCATCACCAGATCGGCGAGCCGCTCGGCGGCATCGAGCCTGCCGACACTGCGCGCGGCTTCCGCCATCGCGGTCAATTTCTGGGGCGCGGCGGCGAAGGCGGAGATCTCGGCGGCGAGCCGTTCCGGCGTGAAGTCGCTCTGCGCGATGCGCAGCGCGCCGCCCGCCTGCGACAGCACGCCGGCATTGGCGAACTGGTCCTGATCGATCGCGCCCGGCAGCGGCACCAGGATCGAGGGCCGGCCGATCGCGGCGAGCTCGGCGACGGTGCCGGCGCCGGAGCGCGAGATCACGAGCTGGCTCGAGGCCAGGCGCGCCGGCAGGTCGGCGAAGAACGGTGCGAGCTCGGCATTGATCTTGAGCCGGTCGTAGACCGCGCGGACCCGGTCCATATCCTCTTCGCGCACCTGCTGGGTGATGATCAGGCGGCTCCACAGCGCGGGATCGAGCTGCTCGATCGCCGGCGGCACGATGTCGCTCATCACCCGTGCACCCTGGCTGCCGCCGACGACGAGCAGGCGCAGCGGTCCGTTCACCTCGGGCGCCGTGTATTTCACCGCTGCCGCTGCGAGGATCGCCGGGCGCATCGGCGTGCCGACCGTGGTGGCCTTGCCGGCGAGCGCGGGGTCGCGATCGAGCACGCCGGGCAGCGAGGTCGCGATCGCGTCGACGCGGCCGGAGAGGAAGCGGTTGGCGCGGCCGAGCACCGCATTGGCATCATGGATGATCCCGGGAACGCCGAGCATCCGCGCCGCCACGAGCGGCGGCAAGGTCGGGTAACCGCCGAAACCGACCACGGCCGCAGGCTTCAGCCGGCGCACCACATTGGCGGCAACCAGCGTCCCGTAGCCGAGCATCAGCACGGTCCGCGCCAGCGAGATCGGGTTGCGGCTGCGCACGGTCGCGCTCGGCACGAGTTCGATGCTCTCTTTGCCAAACAGGCCGGAGTAGCGCAGCGCGCGACCGTCGGTCGCAAGCCGCACCCGCAGGCCACGCCTGATCAATTCCACGGCGAGCGCTTCGGCGGGGAACAAATGGCCGCCGGTGCCGCCGGCCGCCAGCAGAATCAGGGGCGGGTTGTCCATGGTCGCCTTTTACATCGTCATTGCGAGCGAAGCGAAGCAATCCATAACGCCGCGAAACGGATGGATGGATTGCTTCCGCCTTCGCCAAGGCTTCGGCGGACAAGTCGTCGCTTCGCTCCTCGCAATGACAACAAGGGTCACCTACGCGTAGGCGCGCTGCGCGCTGGCGCCCTCCATCGATTCGATCTCGGTCCGCGGCCGCTGCCGCGTCAGCGCCAGCATCATGCCGACGCCATAGGCGAGCGAGACGAACGAGGAACCGCCATAGGAGATGAACGGCAGCGTCATGCCCTTGGCCGGGATCAGTTGCAGATTGACCGCCATGTTGATCGTCGCCTGCACACCGAACAGGATCGCAAGCCCCGATGCCGCAAAGCGCGAGAACATGTCCTCGGTGGCATAGGCGCGCGTCAGCGTGCGGATCACGATGAAGCCGAACAGCGCGACCAGCATCAAACAGAGGATGATGCCGAATTCCTCCGCCGCCACCGCAAACACGAAGTCGGTGTGGCTGTCCGGCAGGCTGCGCTTGGCGATGCCCTCGCCCGGACCGAGCCCGAACCAGCCGCCGTTCCAGAATGCCTCCATCGCGGTGTCGACCTGGAAGGTGTCGCCGGAAGCGGGATTCATGAAGCGCTTGATGCGGCCGGCGACGTGCGGCACCAGCAGATAGGCGCCGAACAGGCCCGCGCCGGCGGCGCCGGCGAGCCCGAACACCCAGATCATCCGCATGCCCGCGATGAAGAACAATGCGCCCCACACGGTGAGGATCAGCATGGTCTGACCGAAGTCGGGCTCCATCACCAGGAGCGTAACCAGCATCATCAAGAGTACCAGCGCCATCGAGGTCGCCGGCATCTCCGGCCGCTTGGTCGATTCCGCAAACAGCCAGGCCGCCACGATCACGAAGGAGGGCTTGGCGGCTTCAGAGGCCTGGATGTTGACGCCGAGCAGCGTGATCCAGCGCCGCGAGCCCTTGACCTCGGGCCCGAGCAGGAGCGTGAGCACGATCAGCGCGATCGACACCGCGAACACGATCAGCGCGGTGCGCCGGATCTGCCGCGGCGTCATGAACGACACCCCGATCAGCACGACCAGCGACGGCACCAGGAACATGACGTGGCGGTTGAAGAAGTGGAACGGATCGAGCCCGATCCGGGTCGCGACCGGCGGGCTCGCCGCCAGCGACAGGATCACGCCGGCCAGCATCAACGCGGCGATCGCGACAAGCAGCAACTTGTCGACGGTCCACCACCAGTCCGAGAACGGGGTGCGTTGGTCACGGGCGAGCATGGGCGTCCCCAGATGGCAGAGATAACGTCCATTCGTGGCGCAGGATGGTTTCCAAGGGGTTAACGGGATGGGTAACTTTTGAGGGAGGTGCGGGCAGGCTCGCGGATCCCACGCGCAGCTGTCGTCCCTGCGAAAGCAGGGACCCATACTCCGCGGCGGATATTGTTGAAGGGACTCGTCGTCCTAGCACCGCCCACCAACAACCGATCGTGGTTATGGGTCCCTGCTTTCGCAGGGACGACGCTGAGAATGCGGCACGGCTCTGGCTGCGGATGGGGTCGAGTGCAGCAAAACCCATCCCAGGAGTTGGCGGTCGTCACACCACCGGCTTGACGCCGGGCAGCGCCTGGACAATGTCGCGGAAGGCAGTGCCGCGGATTTCGAAATTGCGGTACTGGTCGAACGAGGCGCAGGCCGGCGACAGCAGCACGACGGCCTCACTCAGTCCCGACGCCTCGGCATCGCGCGCGGCGCTTGATATCGCGACGTCGAGTGTGCCGGACATCTCGTGCGCCACGCGGTCACCGAGCGTGCCGGAGAATTCGGCCGCCGCCTCGCCGATCAGATAGGCCTTACGGATGCGCGGAAAGTATTCGGTCAAACTGGTGATGCCGCCGGCCTTCGGCTTGCCGCCGGCGATCCAGTAGATGTCGGCGAAGGACGACAGCGCGTGCGCGGCCGCATCCGCGTTGGTGCCCTTGGAGTCGTTGACGAACAGCACGTTGCCGCGACGGCCGACCTGCTCCATCCGATGCGCCAGACCCGGGAAGCTGCGCAAGCCGTTCTGCAGCACGTCGGTGGCGACGCCGATCGCGAGCGCGCAGGCCGAGGCGCAGGCGGCGTTCTGCGCATTA
Source organism: Bradyrhizobium sp. INPA03-11B (assembly GCF_040446015.1). Taxonomy (NCBI): domain Bacteria; kingdom Pseudomonadati; phylum Pseudomonadota; class Alphaproteobacteria; order Hyphomicrobiales; family Nitrobacteraceae; genus Bradyrhizobium; species Bradyrhizobium sp. INPA03-11B. The sequence continues at coordinate 59,014 of NZ_JASGSR010000009.1, read as the reverse complement.
TGCAGGCCGCGCAGCGAGCCGATGCCGCCGAGACGCGCGATCTCGCTGCGCGCCGCACCCGAGGCACGCACGATGGTCTCGTGCTCGACATAGAGGCCGTCTGGCAGCGGGTTCCTCACCGAGATGCGCACCACGCGCTTGCCGGCGCGATCGAGCCGGTCGGCGATGTTGCGGCACCAGATGTCGTCGACGCCGGTGATCGCGGTGCCGCCCTGCTGCACGCCGGCAACCAGCCGCTCCTTCACCGCGGCGTAGTGCTCCAGCGTGCCGTGGCGATCGATGTGGTCTTCGCTGATGTTGATCAGGATGCCGACCGAGGGATCGAGCGACGGCGCGAGATCGATCTGGTAGGACGACATCTCGATGACATGGACGCGGCCCATCCGCGGCGGCTCCAGCGACAGGATCGCGGTGCCGATGTTGCCGCCCATCTGGGTGTCGTAACCGGCAACCTTCATCAGATGCGCGATCAACGCCGTGGTGGTCGATTTGCCGTTGGTGCCGGTGATGGCGACGAACGGCGCGTTCGGCGCATGACGCCGCCGCTCGCGGGAGAACAATTCGACGTCGCCGATCACCTCGACGCCGGCCTCGCGCGCCTTCAGCACGCTCCAGTGCGGCGCCGGATGGGTCAGCGGCGCGCCGGGGGTCAGGATCAGCGCGGCGAAATTCGCCCACGACACAGCGCGCAGATCGGCGGTGGTGAAGCCGGCCTGCGCCGCCCTGGCGACGTTATCGGCATTGTCGTCGGCCGCGATCACCTCGGCGCCACCGGCCTTCAGCGCGTGGCAGCTCGCGAGACCCGAGCCGCCGAGCCCGAACACCGCGACCGTCTTGCCTGCGAAGGAGGTGACCGGGATCATGACGACGCTCAGCGCAGCTTGAGGGTGGAGAGGCCGGCCAGCGCCAGCATCACCGAGATGATCCAGAACCGGATCACGATCTGCGGCTCGGTCCAGCCCTTCTGCTCGAAATGATGGTGCAGCGGCGCCATCCGGAACACGCGTTTTCCCGTGAGTTTGAACGAGGTGACCTGCACGATCACCGAGACCGCCTCCAGCACGAACAAGCCGCCGATCACCGCGAGCACGATCTCGTGCTTCACCGCGACCGCGGTGGCCCCCAACATGCCGCCGAGCGCGAGCGAGCCGGTGTCACCCATGAAGATCGAGGCCGGCGGCGCGTTGAACCAGAGGAAGCCCAGGCCCGCGCCAAGTACCGCGCCGCACAGCACCGCCAGTTCGCCGGTGCCGGCGACGTAATTGATCTGCAGATATTCCGAGAACACCGCGTTGCCGGTGAGATAGGAGATCATGCCGAAGCTTGCCGCCGCGATCATGACAGGCACGATCGCAAGACCGTCGAGGCCGTCGGTCAGGTTCACCGCATTGCCGGCGCCGACCATGACGAACGCACCGAAGATCACGAAGAACCAGCCGAAGTTGATCACGAGGTCCTTGAAGAATGGAATCACGAGCGAGGTCGAGGACACGTCGCGCCCGAGCCGGACCAGCGCGTAGGTGGCGGCGAGTCCGATCACCGCCTCGATCAGCAGGCGGAGCTTGCCGGCGAAGCCGCTGTGTGACTGCTTTGTGACCTTCAAATAATCGTCATAGAAGCCGACGAAGCCGAAGCCGAGCGTCACCGCCAGCACGATCCAGACATAGGGGTTGAGCGGGTTGGCCCAGAGCAGCGTCGACACCACGAGCCCGGACAGGATCATCAGCCCGCCCATCGTGGGCGTGCCCTTCTTGGAAATCAGATGCGACTGCGGCCCGTCGGTGCGGATCGGCTGGCCCTTGCCCTGCCGCAGCCTCAAGTGATCGATGATCCACGGCCCGAACAGGAACACGAACAGCGCACCGGTCACCATCGCACCGCCGGTGCGGAAGGTGATGTAGCGGAACACGTTCAGGGCGCTACGGAATGCCCCAAACCCCGGAACGGTGTTGGACAGCTCGATCAACCAGTAGAACATTCAAAGGGTCCTATACCGCTTCTTCGTGCGCGGCCTTGTCGGGGAAGCGCTTTTCCAGCGCGCTGACAATGAGCTTCATCTTCGATCCCAGCGAGCCCTTCACCATGATCACGTCACCGGCACGGACCGCGCCGACTGCCTGCGCCTCGAGCGCCGCCGAACTCTCGGCATAGCCTCCCCGCTTGCCGGTGGAAAGGGCATCCCACAAATTCCGCATCAGCGGACCACAACAATATACGAGGTCGATGCGGTTGGCGGTCACGGCCTCGTTGAGGCCGCGGTGCAGCTCGGGCCCGGTCGGCCCGAGTTCGAGCATGTCGCCGAGCACGGCGATGCGCCGGCCATGCGCCCCGGTCGGGGCCTGGCCGAGCACGTTGAGCGCGGCCCCCATCGAGGCCGGGTTGGCGTTGTAGCTCTCGTCGATCAGCGTCGCCTCGCCATGGCCGACCTCGAGCGTGCGGCGGAAGCCGCGGCCTGTCGGCGCCTCGAGCTGCGACAGCGACAGCGCCGCGCGCGCGATATCGGCGCCGAGCAGCGATGCCCCCGCCAGCACCGCGAGCGAGTTCATCGCCATGTGCCGGCCAGGCATGCCGATCTTGTAGGTGATGTCGTGATCCAGAATATCGGCATGCACCGCCGAGCAGGTCGCATGCAGCGAGAGGTCGAGCAGCCGCGCTTCGGCGCGCTTATCGCTGCCGAACGAGACGATACGCGAGATGCCGGCCTTCTTCGCCTGCTTCTGCAGCCTCGCGAATTGCCCGTTGTCGCGGTTGAGCACGACCGCGCCGTCGGGCTCGAGGCCTGCGAAGATCTCCGCCTTGGCGTCGGCGATCGCCTCGATGCCGGCGAAGAATTCCAAATGCACCGGCTCGATCGTGGTGATGACGGCAACATGCGGCCGCACCATCTTCACCAGCGGCGTGATCTCGCCGGCATGGTTCATGCCGATCTCGAACACGGCAAAGCGCGTGCTCGCCGGGCAGCGCGCCAGCGACAGCGGCACGCCCCAGTGATTGTTGAACGACGCCACCGAGGCATGCGTCTCGCCCTGCGCCGACAGCACGCGGCGCAGCGCCTCCTTGGTCGAGGTCTTGCCGACCGAACCGGTCACCGCGATGATCTGCGCATTGAGCCGCGCGCGCGAGGCATGCGCGAGCTCGACGAGGCCGGCGAGCACGTCGTCGACCACCAGCAGCGGCGCATCAGCGGGAAACTTGTCGCGTTGCGCGGCCTCGACCACGGCAAGTCCGGCGCCGGCCTTCAGCGCCGCCGCGACGAAGGCATGGCCGTCATGGACGTCGCCTTTGATCGCAAAATACGCCTCGCCCGGCGCGATGGTGCGGCTGTCGATCGAGAGGCCTGTGACGCCGTCCGGCAGCGTGCCCTGCGTCGTGGCGCGCATCGCCGTCGCCATCGCATCCGAGGTCCACAATAGCGTGCTCATGCGCCCTCCCCGGCCAATGCATTCGCGACCGCTTCATGATCGCTGAACGGCAGCGTCGTGCCGCCGACGATCTGCCCGACCTCGTGGCCCTTGCCGGCCACGACCAGCGCATCGCCCGGCTCGAGGCCGGCAATGCCGGCGCGGATCGCTTCGGCGCGGTCGCCGATCTCGCGCGCGCCCTTTGCGGTCGCCATGATCGCGGCGCGGATCGCCTCGGGGTTCTCGCTGCGCGGATTGTCGTCGGTGACGATAATTTGATCGGCATTCTCGGCCGCGATCGCGCCCATGATCGGACGCTTGCCGGCATCGCGATCGCCGCCGGCGCCGAAGATCACGACCAGCTTGCGCTTCGCATAGGGCCGCAGCGCCTGCAGCGCCTTGGCGAGCGCATCAGGCTTGTGCGCATAATCGACGAAGATCGGCGCGCCATTGTGCTCGCCGACAAATTCCAGCCGGCCTTTTGCGCCTTCGAGGTGTTCGAGGCTGGCGAACACCTCATCGGCGGCGCTGCCGGTGCCGATCGCAAGTCCGGCCGCGACCAGCGCGTTCTCGATCTGGAATTCGCCGACCAGCGGCAGCCGGATCGCATATTTGCGTCCGCGGTGCTCGATCACGAGCTTCTGCGCAAAACCTTCGATGGCGGCGTCCGTAAGCCTGATGCCCCCGCCTGCGTCGGCGTTGCGACTGACCGTGATGATGCGCAAGCCCCGTGCGCGCGCCGCCTCGATCACCTCGGCCGAACAGTCGTGATCGGCCGAGATCACCGCCGCGCCGCCATCGGCGACGAGATCGCGGAACAGCCGCAGCTTGGCGTTCAGGTAATGCGCGATGTCGGGATGATAATCCATGTGGTCGCGCGACAGATTGGTGAAGCCGCCGGCCGCGATGCGGACGCCGTCGAGCCGATACTGGTCGAGGCCATGCGAGGAGGCCTCGAACGCCAGATGCGTGACACCGTCGCGCGCGATCTCGTCGAGCTGGCGATGCAGCGCGATCGGATCGGGCGTCGTCAGCGAGCCGTAGACGGTGCGCTTGTCGGAGACGAGACCGATGGTGCCGATGCTCGCCGAGGAGTGACCGAGCCGCCGCCAGATCTGGCGCGTGAAGGCGGCGACCGAGGTCTTGCCGCTGGTTCCGGTCACCGCCGCGATCGTCGCGGGCTGGCGCGGGTAGAACTTTGCGGCGGCGAGCGCCAGCGCGCGGCGCGGATTTGGCGTTGCGACAAACGGAACGCGAAGCGGCACCTGCGGCGGATGGTCGCCGGCAATCGCAACCGCGCCTGCGGCGATCGCCGCATCGATGAAGCGCGCGCCATCGGTCTTGCTGCCCGACAGCGCGAAGAACAGATCACCCGGCTTTACCGCGCGGCTGTCGACTGCAAGGCCTCCGACCATGACAGCGTCGGCACTTGGATCGATCCTTGGATCAATCGTGGCATCGGCGCTGAAGAGGTCGCGAAGTCTCATGATCTTCCAGTCTGGCCGGCGCCGTTCTGGCGCCGCTATTTGAGCATGATCTGATCGGAAAGCCGCTTCGCAGTTTTCGCTAACGCGGCCGTTCCGGTCCGGATCATGCTGTGACTATACGCCTTACTGGGTTGTTCTGGATGCCGCAAGAATAAGGCGGTCGGACGGCGGCAGGTCGAATCGCGGTTCGACGCCCAAAAGCGGCGCAATTCGGGCGATCACATTGCCGCCGGTCGGCACCGCATTCCAGCCCGAGGTGATGAAACCATAGGTCTCCTTCAGCGGCTGCGGCTCGTCGAGCATGATCAGCAGCTGATATTTCGGATTGTCGGCGGGCAGGATCGCGGTGAACGCGTTGAGCACGCGCTTCTTGGCGTAGCGGCCGTTGATAACCTTCTCCGCGGTGCCGGTCTTGCCGCCGATATAGTAGCCCTTGACGTCGGCCTTCTTCGCGGTGCCGACCTCGGCGTTGAGCCGCATCAGATAGCGCATCTTGTCCGAAGTCTCGGGCTTGATGACGCGCCTGGCCAACGCCATCGCCTCCTGCTCGGTGCGCTTCAGGAAGGTCGGCGGGATCAAATAGCCGCCATTGACCAGCGCGTCGATGCCCATCACCGCCTGCAGCGGCGCCACCGCGATGCCGTGACCGAATGAGATCGTGACGGTATTCAATTCGCCCCACTTCTTCGGCACGATCGGCGAGGCGCTCTCCGGCAGTTCGGTGCGCAGCCGCTCGAGCTGCCCCATCTTGCGCAGGAAGGCCTTGTGCGCGTCGACGCCCATCGCCAGCGCAATGCGCCCGGCGCCAATGTTGGAGGAATAATAGAACACCTCTTTCATGTTGATCATGCGGCCCAGATTGTGATCGTCGTGGATCGCAAACTTGCCGTAATGCAGCGGGCCGCGCGCATCCCACATCGAGTTGAGGTCGAACCTGCCGCTATCCAGCGCCATGGCCAGCGTGAACGCCTTGAAGGTCGACCCCATCTCGTAGACGCCGGTGGTCAGGCGGTTGATGCGATCGGGATCGTGCGCCTCCTTCGGATTGTTCGGATCGAAATCCGGCAGCGACACCATCGCCACGATCTCGCCGGTGCGCACGTTGGAAACCAGGCCCGAGGCGGCCTTGGCCTTGAACTTCTCTTTCGCTTTGATCAGCTCGTCACGCAGCGCGTGCTCGACGCGCAGGTCGACCGACAATTCCACCGGCTTCTGCAGCCGGTCCGTGGCGAAGCCCGCGCGATGCAGATCGGCCAGACCATTATTGTCCAGCCACTTCTCCATGCCGGCGATGCCCTGGTTGTCGATATTGACGAGGCCGATCAGGTGGGCGACTTCGTTGCCGGTCGGATAGACGCGCTTGTTCTCGCGCAGGAAGCCGACGCCGGGAAGGCCGAGGCGATGGATGTCCTGCTGCTGCTTTGGCGTGATCTCGCGCTTCAGCCAGACGAAGCCCTTGCGCGACGACAGGCGGTCGCGCACCTCTGAGGTGTCGAGGTCGGGCAAGGCCCCGGTCAAGAGCTCGATCGCCTCGTCCTTGTCGATCAGGCGGCGCGGCTCAGCGAACAGGCTCGGCGCCTTGACGTCGGTCGCAAGGATTTCGCCGTTGCGATCGGTGATGTCGGGCCTTGCGGTTGCGATCGCGTCCTGCGAGGCGGTGCGCCGCGCGCCATGGCTGTCGGCGCCGACGGCGAACAGCACGAGCCGTCCGGCCAGCACGCAATAGACCGCGGCGAAGGCGAGGATCGCAAGACCGACGCGCGCGCGCGCCTTGGCGGCACGGTCGACATTGCTTCCGTACAGCAGCGAGCGGATCAGCCGCTGGCGCAGCGGCTCGGCGGATTTCGCTGTCGGTTTGTTGGCGGGCGCCGGATTGGTCATGGCTGGTCCCGTCATTGCTGGTCTCCCCCGCCCTGTCCGGAATCGTCGGACACGGGCTGGTCGGCGGCGGGCTGGTCGGTCGCCGGCTTGTCGATCGATCCGGTCGTGCTGTCAGGCGCGGCCGCGGCCTCGATGGTGTCGATCATCGCGCCGATCGGATCGCGCGAACCGGGCCGCGTGAAGCTCGGCGGCCGCTCCGGCAGGTTCTTCAGGGAATCATATTGGTTGGCGTTGAGCGGCTTCAGCGGCAGATGGCGTTCGGCAAGCCCCTGCAGCCGCAGCGGCGCATCGAGCTTGGCCCATTCGGCGCGCAAGGCGGCGATCGCATTGCGCTGCTCGCGGATCTCGGCATTGAGCTGCAGCACGCGTTCGACGCGCGCGGTCGATTCCATCTTGATGCGGTAGACATAGGACGCCGCGAAGATCAGCATGCCGATGACGAGGAGATGGAGAAGGCGCATCGTCACCCTCCCCGCTTCAGGTCAGACAGCCGCGGCCAGGACGGCAAGTCATCGTCCGCATGCGCGGGCGCTGAGGTGCGTTCGGCCGCGCGCAGTTTTGCGGAACGCGCGCGCGGATTCGCCGCGATCTCCGCATCGGATGGCACAACCGGGCGCTTGGTCAGGATCTGAAAGCTCGGCGCAGCCTGCGCGACCTCGGGCAGATGCCGCGACCCGGCCGCGAGCTTGCCGCGCTCGCTGAGGAAATTCTTGACGATGCGGTCTTCCAGCGAATGGAACGAGACCACGGCGAGCCGGCCGCCGGGCTTCAGCACCCGCTCGGCCGCCGCGAGCGCCCGATGCAGCTCGTCGAGCTCTTCATTGACGAAGATGCGCAGCGCCTGAAACGTCCGCGTCGCCGGATGGATCTCGTTCGGCTTGGCGCGCACGACTTTCGCGACGATGTCGGCAAGCGCTTCGGTCGTCGTGATCGGCGCGTCCTTGCGCGCGGCGACGATGGCGCGCGCAACGCCGCGCGAATGGCGCTCTTCGCCAAAGATGTAGATGATGTCGGCGAGCTGCTTTTCGGTCGCAGTCGCGACCACATCCGCCGCGGTCGGGCCGCTCTGCGCCATCCGCATGTCGAGTGGACCGCTCAGGCGGAAGGAGAATCCGCGCTCGGCCTGGTCGAGCTGCATCGAGGAGACGCCGACATCCATCACGACGCCGTCGACCGCATCCACGCCCTGCGCGGCGCAGACCTCGGCGAGTTCAGAGAAGCGATCCTCGACCAGCGTCAGCCGGCCGCCCGCGCCGTCGACCAGATCGAAACCGCCTGTTATCGCAGTGCGGTCGCGATCGATGCCGATCACGCGCGTATCATTGACGTCGAGAATCATGCGGCTATAGCCGCCGGCGCCGAAGGTCGCGTCGACATAGATGCCGCCGGCGCGCGGAGCGAGATAGGCGACCGCCTCGCGGCCCAGCACCGAAATGTGACGCGGCGCACGCTCGCTCATGCGCAGTCCCCGGCAAGGGCCGCGTAACTGGCATGCAAGCTGGTTGCGCGCCGATCCATTGCGTCTCGAATCCTCGCGCCTTGCCCGACCGTTCCGGCAAAAAAGCCGCCGCGTGAAGCCAGCGCCAACTCCCGTCCTCGGCCGCAAATCCTGATATCCGACCGGAATTGGGAGGGTTTCCATGGGATTTCGCGCAAACAGCGGGGCTCAACGTCCTTGGGCCGTCCCCCGAAACCGGTTCGGCACTTACCCTCTCAGTAACGGCACTTAACGTTAAGAAAACGTTGATGATCGGTTAGCGGAATCGCGCGGGTTTGATCCGCATTCGAGTGATGCCTTCGGCGCCCGCTCAGGTCATAATGCGGGCCCCTGGAACCCAAGAGGCCGATTGCGCGGCCCTGCACGGTAAAGGAATAGTAAACGCCTCTTTGTTTATCCATATGTCAAAATGCGTACTCCTGGTTTGGGTTTGAGTGATTCGTATGGCTTCTGGTTCGTCCTCGTCCGGCAACGCTGATCCGAAGCGTCAGCGCGTCCTTCCTGTTCCGAAGGGCGTGGCCGACGTGAAGACGTTTACGCCGGATTCCTCGATCGCCTCCGACGTCATCCCGTCGGTGAATTTCGGCGACCGCACGGGCGACCGGCAGCCTGACATGATCGTGCTGCATTACACCGGCATGCCCGATGTCGAGGGCGCGATCGCCCAGCTCTGCACCGCCGGCACCGAGGTCTCGGCGCACTACATCGTGCTCGAGGACGGCCGCATCGTGCAATGCGTGCCGGAGAGCAAGCGCGCCTGGCATGCCGGCGTCTCCGCCTGGGCCGGCGAGGAGGACATCAATTCCTGCTCGATCGGCGTCGAGATCGTCAATCGCGGTCACGATTGGGGCTATCCCGACTTCCCGTTGCGCCAGATCGCGGCCGTCATCGCGCTGTGCCGCGGCATCATGCTTCGTCGCAACGTGGTCTCGCATCGCGTGCTCGGCCATTCCGACGTCGCGCCGGGGCGCAAGAAGGATCCCGGCGAGAAATTCCCGTGGCACTCGCTGGCCAATTCCGGCGTCGGGCACTGGGTGCAGCCGGCGCCGATCGTGCGCGGCGACGCGCTGCAGCTCGGTGCGATCAGCGATGCCGTCTCCAACATGCAGGCCGCGTTCCGCCGCTACGGCTACAACATCCCAACCAACGGCAAGTTCGACGGCCCGACCATGGAAGTCGTCACCGCCTTCCAGCGCCATTTCCGCCCCGAGCGTGTGGACGGGATCGCCGACCGCTCCACCATGGCGACGCTGTACGCGCTGCTCGAGAGCCTGCCGCCGGACGCTGCGACGGCGATTGTGGCGTAGGCCGAGTAGCGCCGTTTTTTTCCCGCCAAATGCGCGTGCGCAAATGGAACTTTTGACCACGTGCCGCCTTTTTTAGCTGGGGCGGTCTGAGTGGAGATTCGTCCATGTTCAAAGCACTGATCGCGGGAGCTGTCGCCGTTGGCCTGATCGCCGCTCCGGCAGCCGCTATGACGAACCAAGGCAAGTCCACGTCGACTATGCACAAGACCCACAAAGTCCATCATGCGCAGAAGAAGATGGCACCTGGCACCACGACCGGCATGTCGACTGGAAAGACGACGACCGACAAGTCGACCGGCGGCGCCACCGGCGACACCAAGGCGAAGACCGGGTACTGAGCACGTTCAATGCCGAACGGCACGCTGACGATCGCTGATTGGAGAGGCGTGCCCTCGCAAACCGCGCACGAGATGAGGTGAGTTGCTCACCCCATCTCAGCGATCCTGCGCGCGTAGAGCCGCCGCAGCGGCTCGAGTTGCGTCGCGGCGGTTGCAACGAGATAGGCCTGTCGTGCTTCGTCCTTGCGGCCGAGGCGGCGCAGCAGGTCGGCGCGCACCGCGGGCAGCTGGTCGTATCCCTTCAGGGTGCCGCGCGCATCCAGCGCGTCGATCAGATCGAGCGCGCGGGCCGGTCCGTCGACCATCGAGACCGCAGCGGCGTGATTGAGCTCGATCACCGGCGACGGGCTGATGCGAAGCAACACCTCATAGAGACCGGCGATCTGCGGCCAGTCGGTATCCTCATAGTTCGGCGCCCGCGCATGCAGCGCGGCGATCGCAGCCTGCACGGCGTAGGATTGCGGCCGGCCCGGCATCTGCAGCGCCTGCTCGACCAGCCTCACACCTTCGGCGATCTGCCTGATATCCCACAGCGAACGGTCCTGCTCCTCGAGCAGGACGATGTCGCCGCCGGCGGTCTGGCGGCCGGCACGGCGCGCGTCGTGCAGCAGCATCAGCGCCAAGAGGCCCTTGATCTCGCCGCGCGCCGGAATCAGCCCATCGAGCAGCCGCGCCAGCCGGATCGCCTCGCGCGCAAGATCGGGCCGCATCAAATCCTCGCCGGCGGTCGCCGCATAGCCTTCGGTGAAGACGAGATAGATCACCGCGAGCACGCCGGTGAGGCGCGGCTCCAGCGCCTCGCGCTCCGGCACCTCATAGGGAATTCCGGCGAGCTTGATCTTCTGCTTGGCGCGCAACAGGCGCTGCGCCATCGTGTCCTCGCTCACCAGGAAGGCGCGCGCGACCTGCGCCGTCGTCAGCCCACACACCGTGCGCAGGGTCAGCGCGACCTGCACCTCGGCGGCAAAGGACGGATGGCAGCAGGTGAAGATCAGCCGCAGCATATCGTCATCGAGCGTCGCATCGGCGGGCTCGGACGGCGCCTCCGCATCCAAGAGCAATTGATGCGTCAGTTCCTGCTGCTTGCCGCGAAACGCAACCGCGCGGCGGACGCGGTCGATCGCCTTGTTGCGCCCGACATTGACCAGCCAGGCGCGCGGATTGGCGGGGAATTCACCGATCGGCCAACGTTGCAACGCGATCGCAAAAGCATCCTGAAGCGCATCCTCGGCCAGATCGAAATCGCCGACGAGGCGGATCAGCGTCGCGAGCGCCCGGCCCGCCTCGTCGCGGAAGATTTTCTCGATCTGGCTAGGGGTCATGGCCATCAATCGTTACTCAACGGCCGCGCCAGATGACGCGGCCGCTGCATTCATGATGCGACAATGGCGTCATTGCGGGTTGTCGTAGATCATCACCGGCCTGACTTCGATCGAGCCGGTCTTGGCGCCGGGGATCCGCGCCGCAAGACCGAGCGCGGTGTCGAGATCCTTGGCCTCGACCAGATAGTAGCCGCCGAGCTGCTCACGGGTTTCCGCGAACGGCCCGTCGGTCGTCAGCGTCTTGCCGTCGCGGACCCGCACCGTGGTTGCCGTCGACACCGGCTGCAGCCCGTCGCCGGCCTTGAAGTGCCCACTCTGGATGATGGACTGGGTGTAGGCTCCGTACTCCGCCGTTACCGCCTTGCGGTCGTCGGCATTCATGCGGCCATATTCCGCGTCGCTCCGGTAGATCAGCAGCAAATATTGCATCTCATCTCTCCTCTTGATCGGCTGGATCGCCGACACCCAGTCGAACGGGCGGCAGGCGGGACGACATCTTCAGGATAAATTATTTTGGCGGCCTTGGCGGGGCTAATGTCCGCTTGACGGGACCGCCCGAAACGCCCATGCCATGGGCGTCAGTCGGCCGGACGGCCGCTCCCGCTGGTGCCGAAAGGCCGCAGGAGAGGAAAGTCCGGGCTCCATCGACATGCGGTGCCGGATAACGTCCGGCGGGGGCGACCCCAGGGAAAGTGCCACAGAGAACGAACCGCCCCGCTTCGGCGAGGTAAGGGTGAAAAGGTGCGGTAAGAGCGCACCGCGTTTCCGGCAACGGAGACGGCATGGCAAACCACACCGGGAGCAAAACCGAATAGGGACGGCAACGCGGTTAGTTCGCGCACGCGCGATAACACCGCAGGGCGATGTCAGGCCCGCTGTCCGGGTAGGTTGCTCGAGGCAAGGTGCAAACCTTGTCCCAGAGGAATGGCCGTCGCGTACCATTCGCGAGAATGGTGCCCTACAGAACCCGGCTTACAGGCCGGCTGATATTTTGGAGTATGAGGGGCTCGGCGCAACACGCCGGGCCCCTCGCCATATCCGACACCACAATCGCGCGTCATCTGCTAGACTACCTGCTTCGCGGAGGATCGCAGATGGATCTTCAAAAGATCATGGCGAAGGCCCGAGACGTCGCCAAAAGCAGCGGCACGATCACGACCGAACAACTCAACGGGATGTGCCCCAACAATATGGAGCCCGAAGATATCGCGGCTCTCTTTACGGCTTTGCGGACTGAGGGGATTCGCCTCAAGGACGACGACGCAGAAAAGTAAGGGCCACTCGCTGGAACTGGACCTGTCCTTCTGCCCAAGATTCAAGAAAATCAAACGGAGGAATGGTGATGTCGGTTGCCTGCAAGTTCGAGCGCAGCATTCTCAGCCACGAGGAATACGAGGCCATCCGTCTGACGCATCACCCCGACATCTACGGCGTTGAGGTGGCTGAGCTCGAGGCGATGCGACCGCGCTTGCGCAAGATGCGCGACAGGGAGCGGACGGTTGGTCGCCACAAGCAGCGCGAGAGCCGCGGAAAGGGCGAAGCTCGCGGGACGAGCTTTCCGGGAACTGCCAAGCATGCATCGGAACGGAAGCAGGTGTTCGCCGCGGCGCTGAAGCGGGTCAACACGGAGCTCCGGCGCCAGCACAATCTGGCGGCCCGGACGGCGCATGTCGAAGCAGCACGAAAGGCCCTCGCGCTGCACCGGGCCGCGAACTTCACGACGCGTCCACCGGCCGGAGCCAACGCGGGCGAAGGCATGGCGCCGAAGCCGAGCGAACACCGACGAAAGATCGTTGCAGGCGCGAAGATCGGACGGGTGTCGCAGGCGACGAAAGTCGCTCAGGCCGTGCGCGATGCGCGCGGTGCATGAACACGCACACCTGATTGGCTCTGGCACAATGCTTGGCATCGCCCCAGAGTGACCGCTCGTCAGGAAACGATCTCCTGCAGCATCGCCATCAGCGCCTCGGGGGCGGTGACGTTCGCGAGTGGCTGGCGTCGATCTCGAAGGTGCGTCAGCCGTCGCCGTCCTGCGTCGCCTGGCGCATTTGCGCGGCGGCCCGCTAAAACGACCCGAACGCGGTGCCGATTGCGATCACCGCGATGAGCGCGATGACGGAATTCATGATCCCGACCATGACGATGTCGAGATAGCTGTCGCGATGCGTGAGGCCGCAGATCGCGAGCAGGCTGACAACCGCGCCGTTGTGCGGCAGGATGTCCAAAGTTCCGGAGCCGATCACCGCCACGCGGTGCAAAAGGCCGGGATCGATGCCCGCCTGCGCGGCAAGGCCCATATACGTCGGCCCGAGCGCATCGAGTGCGATCGTCAAGCCGCCGGAGGCCGACCCTGTCAGCGCGGCAAGCATGTTCGTCGCCACGGCAAGTGACACCAGCGGGCCGCCTTCGATGCCCAGCACCCAGTCGCGCACCGCGCCGAAGGCGGGGAGCGACGCGATGACCGCGCCGAATCCAACCAGGCTCGCGACGCTCAACGCCGGCAGGACGGACGCATTGGCGCCAGCGTCCATGGTTCGCCGTAGCGCGGTCAGTCTCGTCCGGTTGCACAGGATGACGGTCGCGATCGCGGCCCCCAGCGCGACGACAACCGACCAGACGCCGGCAACCGCCGGCAGCGACGTGCTTCCCCAGCGCTGCTCGGCCAGGAATGCGAAATCAAGCCGCGGCAGGACGAGAAGCGACATCGCCAGGTTGACGGCGACGACGACGATCAGGGGCAGCACGGCGTTGAAGATCGGAACAGCGGCTTCGCTGCGATGTCCGTGGCGGATCTCCGCCGGGTCGAATTCCCGCGCCGTCGTCGCCCGCTCGCGCACCAGCTCATCGTCGGCTGCGTCGCTGGACGCCGGCGGCGGCTCGGCGCCATAGCCCTCGTTTGCGCGGCGCGCCGCCGTCTCCGCCCGCAGCAACCACCACAGCCCGATGCCAAGCATGACGATCGCGGCGATGATGCCGAGGCCGGGCGCCGCGAACGGCGTCGTGCCGAAGAACGGCATGGGGATCGCATTCTGGATCGACGGCGTGCCCGGCAGCGCCGACATCGTGAAGGTCGAGGTTCCGAGGATGACCGCCGCCGGCACCAGGCGGCGCGGAATCCCCGCCGTGCGAAACAGCGATTGGGCCATCGGCACGATAACGAAGAACGCAACGAACAGGCTGACGCCGCCATAGGTGACCAATGCACCGGCGAGCACGACCGCAACGATGACACGGCGCTCGCCCAACCGCTCGGTCATGAAACGCGCGACCGCAGCCACGGCGCCGCTATCATCCATCAGCTTGCCGAACACGGCCCCGAGCAGAAAAATCGGAAAGAACTGCGCGAGAAATTCCGCCGCGCTGGTCATAAAGGTCTGCGTCCAGCTCGCGAGCAAGGGCTGACTGCCGAACGCCGCGGCAACCAGCCCACAGAGCGGCGCCAGCAACAGGACACTCCAGCCGCGGAACGCGAGACCGACCAGCAGGCCGAGTCCGACGAGAATGCCGAGCAGCCCCATCGCCTCAGCACTCCGTGAGCAAGATGTCGAGATCGGCAGTCGAACGCTGGCCAATATCCGCGCCGTGCGCGTCGAGAAATTCGCCGGCGGCGCGCCGTCCCTCCTCCTGCAGCTTGGCGACGAAGGCCCATTCGGCGTTGAGCTTGGATGACGAACCGAACGTCGCGAGCAAGTCGCTCTTGATCCGATGCGTCTTCATCTGCGACCAGCGGGCCCCCTCGCCGGTACCGGGATCGGCGACCTGACGGAGCAGCGCGATCATCCGCAGCTCCTTTGCCAGCGGCGAATTGAACGAGATTTCGTTGAGGCGGTTGAGGATATCAGCGGCGGAGCGCGGCTCCTCCGGCCGCTCGGTCGGATTGATCTGGACGATGACGGTGTCCTGGGCGTCGGTCTCACGGACAAGCGGCGTGATCGTTGGGTTTCCGGCATAGCCGCCGTCCCAATACGGCTCGCCGTCGATCTCGACGGCGCGAAACATCGTCGGCAGGCAGGCCGATGCGAGCAGGACATCGGCGGTAATCTCCGCATTGCGGAAGATTCGTCCGCGCCCCGTCCGCACGCGCGTGGCGGTCACGAACAGCTTGATCGGCGCGCGCGCGAGGCGCTCGAAATCGATGCTCTCTGCCAGGATCCGGCGTAGCGGATTGAAACCAAGAGGATTGAGGTCGTACGGCGAGAGCACCCGCGACATCAAATCAGTGAAGAAGTAGGCCGGAGAACTGTCGAGCGACCATCGTCCCATCAGGCGGTCGAATGGTGAGCGTTGCAGCGGACTGAATGCGGCGGCACGCGAAACGCTGCGCCAGTATTTTTCGAGGGCCTCGCGCGCGCCGGCAGCGCCGGCCGCAGCCCAGCCATCCGCCAGCACGGCGGCATTCATTGCGCCGGCCGACGTTCCGGAAATGCCCACGATCTGAAACCACGGCTCTTCAAGCAGCCGGTCCAGGACGCCCCACGTGAACGCGCCATGCGATCCGCCGCCTTGAAGCGCCAAGTCTACGAGTACAGGGCTTCGGTTCATCGGTCCACGCCCACATCGCTCCACGGATTATGTCGCAGATCGGCTGAACAAGCGAGATCAAGTTGCCGTCACCGTTGATGTCAAAGGATGGCTCGTGACCGCAACGCTGCATTGTTCAAAAACGACGCATGCATGCGGTGTAGCCATACCTGCTGCTACACAGCCCAGGCCGTGATCTCCTGCAGCATTGCCATCAGCGCCTCGGGCGCGGTGACGTTCGGCGAATGGCTGGCATCGATCTCGAGATAACGCCAGCCGGGTTCATTCTTCGTGCGTTTTGCAAACTGGCCGAACGTATCGGCCTGCGTGGCGCGGGTAGCGTAGATGTAGCTGCGCGGCAGGCTGGTCTCGCCGTGTCGCAGCTTCAGCTTCTGCTCGAAGCATTTGATCGGCATGTCGACCCTGCGCGCGGTCAGCCATTCGACATCCGCGGGAGACGTATCCGGCGGCGTCGGCATCGGCGGGATGCGCCAGCCGTCGCCATCGCTGGCGAGCTCACGCATGGTCTCGATGGCCGACTCGTTGAGATCGAACAGCGACTGGCCGTCACGCGGCACGAAGGCGTCGATATAGATCAGCTGCGCGATGCGCTCGCGCACCCGGTCGGCGACGCCGGTCGCGACCATGCCGCCATAGGAATGGCCGACCAGCACGATGTCGCGCAGGTCCTCATAGGAAATGACGTTGAGCATGTCCTGGATATGCGCTTCGAGGTCGAGCCCCTGATGCGCGAGGTGCGCGCGCTCGCCGAGCCCAGTGTAACTCGGCGTCACGAGCCGGTGCCCGGCGGCCTGCATCAGGGGATGCATCTTCTTCCACGCCCATCCTGCCGACCAGGCGCCGTGGCAGACCAGAAAAGTTTTCGACGAACCAGCAATCATGAGGATGCTTCCATTCCGATTATCGTTGATGAGGCAAGATTTTGAAGTGTACCCACAGCCGGCGTCGTGTAAACGTCGCGGCAACGATCAAAAACAACGAGATGAGGAATGAACCCGGCGAGCTACGCCATCCTGTTCTTCGGCGCGCTTGCCGGCGGTTTCGTCTCCGGCCTCGCCGGCTTCGGCACCGCGCTGATGGCGCTCGGCATCTGGCTCTATGTGCTGCCGCCGACGCTTGCGGTGCCGCTGGTGCTGGTCTGCTCCGTCATCGCGCAGGTTTCGACGCTGCCGTCGATCTGGAAGACGATCGATTTCCGCCTGGTCTGGCCATTCGTCATTTGCGGCCTCCTAGGTGTGCCGATCGGCATCCTGCTGATCGCGCGGGCCGACCCCGCAGTCTTCAAACTGACGGTCGGCGTGTTCCTGCTGGTGTTTCCGACCCTGCTGTTCCTGCAACGCAAGCCGATGTCGATTTCGTTCGGCGGCAAATGGGCTGACGGCGCGATCGGATTTGCCGGAGGCATCCTCGGCGGCCTCGCCGGACTGTCGGGCCCGCTGCCGATCCTGTGGGCGAGCGTGCGCGGCTGGGGCAAGCAGCAGCGCCGCGGCGTGTTCCAGATCTTCAACTTCACAATTCTGGCGGCCGCGCTCCTGGTCCAGATCGCAAGCGGCTTGGTGAAGCCCGAACTGATCTGGCTCGTGGCTTGCGCGTTTCCGGGAACGCTGCTCGGCGCCTGGATCGGCGCCCGACTCTATCACGCGCTCAGCGACCGCAATTTCTCCGATGTCGTGCTGGTGCTGCTGTTCCTGTCCGGCGTGGCGCTGTTGTGGAATGGGCTGGCGCCGCGATGATCAGCCGCCGTCGCACATTGGCTGAGCCGGTCATCCGACCGGCTCGAGACCAACGCGCTCCGGAGTGGCTTCCCGCGCCGGCGGCGCGAGACGCCTGTTGAATTCGCGACGCAGCAACCACAAGCTCAGACCAGCTTGCAGCCACGTCGACACGATCGACAGGTACCACACATGCTCGATCCGGAAGCCGGGCCGCGTCGAGAGCCAGATCACCGGCACCGCGTAGGCGAAGAGGCGCACGAACGAGCTCAGCAGCACCGGCCGGGTGTTGCCGAGGCCCTGGAACATGCTGTTGCAGGTAAAGACCAGACCCTGCGCCACCAGATTCATGGAGACGAAGTGCAGGAACTGGGCGGCGACCGCCATGGTCTCGCGATCGTTCGAGAAGCCGTCGAGCAACAGCCCCGGCTTCCACTGCGCGAGGATCGTGATCGCGATCATGACGATGGTGCCAATCGACACCGCCTGGATGAAGGTCTCCCGCACGCGCCCAGCATTGCCGGCACCGAAATTCTGACCGGCGATCGGGCCGGCGGCGAGCGCGACCGCCAATGCCGGCATCTGGATCAGGCCGAGCACGCGCGTCCCGATGCCGAAGCCGGCCTGGGCCGCCGGGCCGAAATCGCGCAGCACGCAATAGATCACGCCCATCCACGCAAAGATCAGTGCGAACTCGCCGCCGGCAGGCAGGCCGACATTGAAGATGCGCGTCCACTGGCGCAGTTGCGGGCGCCACTGCGCGGGATCGAACCCGACATAGCGCTCCAGCTTGCGGAAATACGCGAACAACATCAGCACGCCGATGAGGACGGCGATCGAACTTGCCAGACCCGCCCCGGCAACGCCGAACGCATGACCGGTGCCCCAGCCCGCGATCAGCACCGGCGCCAGTGCGATGTTGATGATGACCGCGACCGCCTGCACCAGCATGCTGGGCCGCACAATGCCGGTCGCCCGCAACGCTGACGCCATCACCTGAATGAGGAATTGCAGCGCCAGCGCCGGCATGAACCACAACAGATAGGTGGTGCCCGCGTCAACGGTAGCCTGGTCGGCCGCAACCGATCGCATATAAGGGCGCGACAGCACGGCCCCAGCGCCCAGCGTCAACAGCCCGCACAGCACCGACAGCACGATCGACTGGTTGAACACAAGATTGGCATCGGCGCGATCGGTACGTCCCACCGCGTGCGCAATCAGCGCGACGGTGCCGACGCCCAGCACCTGCATCAGCGCGTTGACGAGAAAGCCGGCATTGCCGGCGGCAGCCACTCCGGCGACGGCGGCCTCGCCGAGACCGGCGACAAAATACAAGTCGACCAGTTGGCAGATCATGATCGTGATCATGCCGACCACGATCGGGGGAGCCATGGTCAATATGTGGCTCACGATGGAGCCGCGCGTAAGGTCCTTCATATCAATTCCATTCTCAAAATCGATTCTCGTATCGATTCCGGCGCGTGGCTGGCGGACACCACCCATCAGCCACGCGCCATCGCTCTACTCCGCCGCCGCTTCCTGACCGAACTCGGTCGCCTGCCGCTCGAACAGGCCGCGGTAGATGCCGCCGGGACGCGCGGCAAGCACCTCGTGCGTGCCCTGCTCGACGATCTCGCCGCGATCGAACACCAGGATGCGATCCATGCTGCGCACGGTCGACAGCCGGTGTGCGATCACAATCGAGGTGCGGCCCTTCATCAGCCGCTCCATCGCCTGCTGGATCAGCGCCTCGGATTCCGAATCCAGGCTCGAGGTCGCCTCGTCCAGGATCAGGATCGGCGCATCCGCCAGGAAGGCGCGCGCCAGCGCCACGCGCTGCCGCTCGCCGCCGGACAGCTTGACGCCGCGCTCGCCCACCAGCGTGCCGTAATCCTTCGGCAGCCGCATGATGAAGTCGTGCGCATTGGCAAGCCGCGCCGCCTGCTCGATCGCCGCCATGCTGGCGCCCGGCCGGCCATAGGCGATGTTCTCCGCCAGCGTGCGGTGAAACAGGATCGGCTCCTGCTGCACGATCGCGATCTGGCTGCGCAGCGATTGCTGCGTCGCCTTGGCGATATCCTGACCGTCGATCAGGATCTTGCCACCGGAGACATCGTAGAGCCGCTGCACCAGCTTGACGAACGTCGTCTTGCCGGAGCCGGAGCGCCCGACCAGGCCGACGCGCTCACCGGCATCAATGTCGACCGACAGGCCGTCATACAGCGGCCGGCGATGGCCGCCATAATGGAACGTGACGTCGTCGAACACGATGCGGCCGCCCTGGATGTCGATCGTCCTGGCATCGTCAGCATCGATGATGCCGAGCGGCTCGCCATGGATCTGCACCAGCTCCTCCATGTCGTTCACTGAACGCTGCAGGTTGTTGATGTGCATGCCGACATCCCGCAAATAGGCGTGGATGATGTAGTAGCTGGTCAGCACATAGGTGACGTCGCCCGGCGTGGCGGCGCCTTGCGCCCACAACAGGATCGCGCCGCCCACCACCGAGGCGCGGAAGCACAACAGCACCAGCAGCTGCGCCGTCGAGGTGCGGTTGTAGCGCAGCCAGGTCCGCCGCACCCGCCGGCCCCAGCGGCTGATGACGCCGTCCAGCCGCATGTCCTCGCGCGTTTCCGCACCGAACGACTTCACCACCGCGTTGCAGGTCAAGGCGTCCGCTAGCGTGCCGCCGACCTTGGTGTCCCACGCATTGGAGACGCGCGCGGCCGGCGCGACGTAGCGCACCTGGAACACCATGGTCATCGCGACATAGATCACCGAGCCGACGGCAATCACCGCGCCGAGCTGCGGCCAGTGCAGCCCGAGCAGGATCATCGAGCCGACCAGCACGACGAGCGACGGCAACAGCGCCATCAGGATGGTGTCGTTCAACAAATCGAGCGCCCACATCCCGCGCGTGATCTTGCGCACGGTGGAGCCGGCGAACGAATTGGCGTGCCAGTCGGTCGAGAAGCGCTGCACGCGCATGAAGGCCTGCTGCCCGATATCGGACATCATCTTCAGCGTGAACGGCACGATGGTCTCGATACCGATCAGCCGCAGCAGCACCGACAGCGCGCCGAGGCCGACGATGGCGCCGAATGCCAGCATCGCCGCATGGCGCGCGGCGGCGTCAGTGGCGCCCGCGGTCAGCGCGTCGACCAGATGGCCTGAAAATACCGGCATGAACAGGTCGGCCGCGGTCGCGCCGAGGAAGCCGGCCGTTACGATGGACGCGCGAAACGGCTGTTCCAGCCAGTGACGAAACACGAAGGGAAGCACGATCCGGATCGCGGCCGGACGCTTGGTCGTTAGAGAGCTCATGGCACATCCCGGCCACGCATACGCTGCGCCCGCCGGCTCCATCTGAGGCAACGCGCGGACGGAATCCGGCCGCAGACGTCGCTGAAAACAATCGGTAACGTGTTGGGAAGTTTGGATGATCGGGCATCAAGCCCGATCAGCGCCGGGACCTAATGCGCGAGAGCGCCCAGCAGCAACGAACGCGGGCGCACGGTCTGCGAAACAAACGACATCATGTGCATCTCCCCGGTTCGTGAAACGATGGCGCTGCTTATAAATGCATCACGCGCAATTGGCAAGATGACATCCGCGTGAGTGCGTCAATGTGTCGATCATGCAACGCTATTCACGCGACCGGGTGCACGCCGCGCGAATGGCCGATGCGCTCAATGCGCGTCGCCGCCGCCTGCGGTCATCGACGGCGGCTTGTTGACAAACAGCACGAGGAGGCTGAGGCCGACATAGAACAGCGACAGCATGAAGAAGGCGTCGCCGTAGCTCATCACCTGTGCCTGGCGATGCACGATCTGCGAGAGCTGCTTCATCGCCATGGTCGTGGCATCGCCCATGCCCTGCAGGCGCTGGGCGAAATTGTTGAGGGTTTCGACCGCGGTCGCATTGCCCCAGGTGACGCGATCCTGCAGCCGCGAGATGTGCAGATCGGTGCGGTCGTTGAGCGCTTCGTTGATCAAGGCGAGCCCGACCGCGCCGCCGAGGTTGCGCATCAGGTTGAACAGGCCGGAGGCGTTCTTGACGCGGTCCTGCGGCAGCGTCGCGAGTGCGATGTTGTTGGTCGGCACCATCGCGCACATCATGCCGATGCCGCGCAGTATCTGCGGCACGAGCAGCTCGTAGAAATCGTACTCGCGGGTGATCCAGGTCATCTGCCAGGAGCCGAGCGCGAAGGTGACGAGGCCGAAGGCGATGATGTAGCGCAGATCGACCTTCTGCATCAGCCGGCCGACCACCGGCGCCATGAAGAACATCGTCATGCCGGAGATGAACATGGTCTCGCCGATCATCAGCGCGCTGTAGCCGCGGATCTCGGCGAGATAGCGCGGATAGACGTAAGTGAGGCCGTAGAGCCCGATGCCGATGCAGAATTGCAGCACGCAGCCGACCGCGAAGTTGCGGTTGGAGAAGGCATAGAGATCGACGATCGGCTCCTCCGCGGTCAGCACCCGCCAGAAGAAGGCGACCGCCGAGACGAAGCCGATCGCGGCGCAGACCGCGACCGAGGTGTCCTGCAGCCACTCATATTGCGGGCCCTCCTCCAGCACATATTCGAGCGAGCCAAGGAAGCCGCCCATGAAGATCAGGCCCCACCAGTCGAAGCGATCGAGCAGCGCGAAGTTCGGCTGGTCGAAATCGATCAGCCACAGCACGCCGACGGTGATGATGACGCCGGGCACGATGTTGACGAAGAACAGCCAGTGCCACGACATCAGATCGGTGATGTAGCCGCCGACCGTCGGCCCAACGGTCGGCGCCAGCGTCGCCACGAGGCCGATGATCGGCGCCACGATGTAGAACTTGGAGCGCGGGAAGATGGTGTAGGCCGAGGCGAACACCGTCGGGATCATGCCGGCGCCGAGGAAGCCCTGCAGCGCGCGCCACAGGATCATCTGCTCGATCGAGGAGGCGAAGCCGCACAAGAGGCTGGACGCCGTGAAGCCGAACGCCGAGATCGCAAACAACAGCCTTGTGCCGAGCGCGCGCGACAGGAAGCCGGACAGCGGGATCGCGATCACCTCGGCGATCAAATAGGCGGTCTGCACCCACGACACTTCGGTCGACGACGCCGACAGGCCGGCCTGGATCTCGGTCAGCGAAGCCGAGACGATCTGGATGTCCAGGATCGACATGAACATGCCGAACACCATGATGATGAAGGCGACCACCCGCTTGGGCTGGAGCCGCTCGGACTCCGAAGCGCCGGTCATCATCGAGGGCGAAGCAGTGGTCGCGTCGGCCATGGGCTCATCAGGCTCCGAGCCTCGGACTGTCGCCGAGGCCTCAAGGCATCACTGAGGATGAATCATCATCGGCGAGTCGAGGTCGGTATCGGCGTCGGCATCGGCCGCGCCTTCGCGGGTGTCGACCGTGGTGTAGACCGACATGCCGGCACGCAGCAGGCCCTGCTTGGCGACGCTGTTCGGCACCCGGATGCGGACCGGCAGGCGCTGCACGATCTTGGTGAAGTTGCCGGTGGCGTTGTCGGGCGGCAACAGCGTGAACACCGAGCCCGCCGCCGGCGAAATGCTGTCGACGATGCCGGTGAACTTGCGGAAGCCGTAGGCGTCGACCTTGATCGTCACCCGCTGCCCGGTGCGGATGCGCTTGAGCTGGGTCTCTTTATAGTTGGCGTCGATGAAAACGCCGTCGAGCGGCACCACGTTGCCGAGCCGCTGGCCGACATTGATGTAATCGCCGGTGTTGACCAGGCGGTTGGAGAAGGTGCCGTCGACCGGCGCGCGCACCTGGGTGAAATCGAGATCGCGTTCGGCCTTGGCGAGCTGGGTCTGCAATTCGGCGAGCTGGGCGCGGGCCTCGGCCTGCTGCGCCTTGGTCACCTCGACATTGTCCTTGGCGGCATCATAGGCCGCCTGCGCCGAGCGCACCGCTGCCGCACCCTGGTCGCGGCCGGCTTCGGACACCTCGAAGGTGGCACGCGAGGCAAAGCCCTTGGTGCTCAGCGCCTGCTGGCGATCGTAATCGAGATCGGCGCGCTTCAGGCCGGCCTGCGCGGACACCAGCTGCGCCTGCGCCTGCTCGACCGAGCTGACCGCGGCCGCAACCTGGCGGCCGATCCGCTCGATGGTCGCCTGCTGCGTCCCGATCCTGGTGCGGGCGGCGTCGACCGCGATGCGATAGTCGCCGTCATCGATCCGGAAGATCACTTCGCCGGCGCGCACCAGCGCGTTGTCGCCGGGCAGGATCGCCGCGATATGGCCGGCGACGCGCGCGCCGAGCATGGTGTTGTTGGCGCGGACATAGGCGTCGTCGGTCGAGACGTAGAAGCGCCCGACCATCAGGTAATAGGCGGCATAGCTTGCGGCCGCGATCGCGAGCAGGCCGACAATGCCCATCAACACAAATCTGCGCTTGCCGGATTTCGGCGCAGCGGCAGCGGGCGAAGCCGCCGGCTGCTCGGGAGCAGAAGCGGGCGGAGCTTCAGCGGGGCGCTTGTCGGCGGGTCCCTTGGCTTCGTCGACCCTCGCCTGCTCGCCGAGATCGGCCGATGCGTCGCGCGCCATCGCGTCCCCGGCCATGTCAGGCCCGGAACGAACAATGCGTGCAGCCTGATCCCGTGCTGCGGCCATAGCCGAGGCTCCCCACCAAAAATCTTGACGCCCGCAATGGCGGAATAAGGGCCGTGCGGCGCATCGTCACCCCCACCAATACCATTGACCGAACGGTTCGGTCAATCTATATTCCCGGCGCACGAATTATAATGGTTCGATTCTCCCATTGGCTCATTCTGGGTGAGTTCTTTCGCGAGAAGCTAAATCAATGGTTGCAGCCCCCCGAACCTCCCTCCAGGCCGTCGGCGAGGAGGAATCCTCGAAACGCCGCCAGATCCTCGACGGCGCCCGCAAAGTGTTCCTGGAACTCGGCTTCGACGGCGCCAGCATGGGCGAGATCGCCCGCGCCGCCGCCGTCTCCAAAGGCACGCTCTACGTGTATTTCCCCGACAAGGCCGGGCTGTTCGCGGCGATCGTCGAGGAGGAGAAGCTCGAACAGGGCAAGGTCGCCTTCAATTTCGATCCGGCGCGCGACGTCGACACCACCCTCCCCGAATTCGGCCGCGCCTATGTCGCCTTGCTGTGCCGGCCCGGCGGCGGCTCGGCGATCCGCACCGTGATGGCGATCGCCGAGCGGATGCCCGAGCTCGGCAGCCGTTTCTACACTCACGTGATCGCCCACACCGTCGACCGCTTCGCCGCCTATCTGGAGGCGCGCGCCGCGCTCGGTGAACTCGTGATGGACGACACCCAGCTCGCGGCCTGGCAGTTCATGCAGATGTGCCAGGCGACGCTGTTCCAGGCATTCATCTTCCAGGCCAATCCCTCGCCCTCGCCGGAGCGGATCGCAACCGTCGTCGACAGCGCAACGCGTGTGTTCTTCGCGGCGTACCGGCCGAAGGTCGGGTAAGATCGGCGCTCTTTCGCGAACCACCGCACTCTTGGTCCCGTCATGCTGAGGTGCTCGCGTAGCGAGCCTCGAAGCATGCGCGGCCCGGCTGGTGGCCGTCGTGCTTCGAGACGGCCGCTGCGCGGCCTCCTCAGCATGACGGACGTCGGATTCATTAGTCTGCCACCGGGGTCTTGTTCTTGCTCCGTTGATATGCACGATCGATAACTCCGGCCCGACGAGACTATTGGCCATGAGCGAGTTTATCATCCGCACGATGCGATCCGACGAGATTCCGCTCGCGGTGGATTGGGCGGCGGCAGAGGGCTGGAATCCCGGTCTCGCCGACGCGCCGTGCTTTGCCGCAGAAGACCCGCAGGGCTTCTTCATCGGCGAGCTCGAGGGCGAGCCCGCCGCCGTGATCTCCTGCGTCAATTACGGCGCGCAGTTTTCCTTCCTCGGCTTCTACATCGTGCGTCCGGATCTGCGCGGCCGTGGCTACGGTCTGAAGATCTGGAATGCGGCCATCGCGCATGCGCGCCCGCGCGTGATCGGCCTCGATGGCGTGGTGGCGCAACAGGCGAACTACCAAAAGTCCGGCTTCGCGCTCGCTTACGCCAATGTGCGCTACGGCGGCACAGTCGCAGCGCCTCCGGCGCTGAACACTGACGTCGTCGCGCTGACCGATGTACCCATGGCGTTGATCGAGGCCGATGACGCGACGGTGTTTCCGGCTCCTCGCCCGGCCTTCCTGTGCGCCTGGATCAACACACCGGGACATATTGGACGTGCGCTGCTGCACGACGGCAGGCTGGCCGGCTGGGGCGTGATCCGTCCGTGCCGCACCGGCCGCAAGATCGGTCCGCTCATTGCCGATGATCGCGCGAGCGCCGAGGCCGTCGTGGCAGCTTTGCTCGCCGGCGCAGGCGGCGGCGACATCTTCCTCGATGTCCCCGCGGTCAACCGCGACGCCGTCGCGCTGGCGCAGGGCCTCGGGCTTTCACCGGTGTTCGAGACCGCGCGGATGTACACCGGCGCGATCCCGCCATTGCGGATCGATCGCGTGTTCGGCGTCACGACGTTCGAGCTCGGCTAGCGCCCTGGCGTGCGCCTGCGTGATTTCGGAATATTAGAAAATACCCGTGAGTTGCCCGACGTGTCAAGTAGCCGGGTCGGACGCCGGCCGCCGGCTCCTTTGCATGGGGTTGTTTTCGATATTTTGGCAACGCGCCTCCCCCGCGAGCGGGAGAGGGAGCGCGCCGCATTTGCTGCTGCCATTCGATCCGGTCTAGTTCGCGGCCGCGTTGACCTTCGGCGCGGCGACGTTGTCCTGCTCCAGCTCCTCGGGCAATCCGGCGAAACGCCTGAGCGCCTTCGCCATCTTCACGCGGCCGCTGACGCCGGTGATGATGACGTCGACCATCACGAACGACGAGTGGAAGTGGCCTTGCGCCTTGAGCTGCTCGACCTTGACTCCGGCCTTGGCGAGCGCGTCGCCATAGGCAATGCCCTCGTCGCGCAACGGATCGAACTCGCTGGTTGCGATGAACGCCGGCGGCAGGCCTTCGAGCTTGGCGCGCAGCGGCGCGACGCGCGGGTCGGTGCGGTCGGCCGGCGAGCAGTACAGATCCCAGAACCAGAACATCAGGCCACGGGTCAGGAAATAGCCGGCCGCGTTGTCGACATAGGATGGCCGGTCGAAGGTCGAGTCGGTGACCGGGCAGATCAGGAGCTGGCCTGCGATCTCCGGCCCGCCGCGGTCGCGCGCGAGCTGGCAGGTGACGGCCGCGATATTGCCGCCGGCGCTCCAGCCCGCGACCAGCACTGGACCGGTCCTGCCGCCGAGCTCGGCGGTGTGGGCCGCGATCCAGCGCGTCGCCGCATAGCCGTCCTCGGCCGCAGCCGGGAAGCGATGCTCGGGCGCGTGGCGATAGCCGACGCTGACGATGATCATGCCGGTGCGCCGGCACAGATCGCGGCAGAACGGATCGTCCGACAGCTCGTCGCCGAGCACCCAGCCGCCGCCGTGGAAATACACCACGACCGGATGCGGCCCCGGCGTCGCCGGGCGATACAGCTTGTAAGGCAGCGGGCCGTCCGCGCCCTGCAGCAAACCGGTGCCGACCTCGCCGACCGGTCGTCCCGCAGGACGGCCCTTGTTGAACTCGGTGAGGAAGTCGCGCGCGCCCTGCGCCCCCATCGTCTCGAGCGGCGGCAGGTTCATCTCGCCGAGCAGGTTCAGCACCAGCCGCACGTCCGGCTGCAGCCGCACGATCTCGCCGTCATTGCACTGCTCGGCAACGCCGGGACCCGAGAGCTTGAAGCCGAGCATGCCGCGGCCGACCACCTCGTTGCAGATGCTGCGATACGGACCGACGCCGCCCGTGTAAGGCATCACGCCCTGCGGCTTGCCGGGCACGTTGGCGCCCGTGTACCAGGTGTTGGCGAGCCGGTGCAGCGTCAGCGTCGCGCAGTCGGCCATGTGGCGTTCCCAGCCGGCCTGCGCGGCCTCGGTTGCCTCCATCGTGGTGAAGCCGGCGTCGCGCAGCGCGGCGATCCGGTCGACCACCCAGTCGACATGCTGCTCGATCGAAACCGCCATGTTCGACAGCACCGACGGGCTGCCGGGTCCGGTGATCATGAACAGATTGGGGAAGCCCGCGACGGTGACGCCGAGATAGGTCTGCGGTCCGTGCGCCCAGACATCCGACAGCGACTTGCCGCCGCGGCCGGAGATCGGATGCACCGCCATGATGGCGCCGGTCATCGCGTCGAAGCCGGTGGCGAACACGATGACGTCGACATCGAAGCTACGCCCGCTGGTCGAGATGCCGCTGGCGGTGATCGCCTTGATCGGCTCTTGCCGCAGATTCACCAGCGTCACGTTCGAACGATTATAGGTCGCGTAGTAATTGGTATCGAGGCAGGGCCGCTTGGCGCCGAAGGGATGATCGTGCGGGGCCAGCGCCGCGGCCGTCCCCGGATCCTTGACCACGGCGCCGATCTTCTCGCGGATCAGGTCGGCGACGAGCTTGTTGCCGTCGACGTCGACGGCCTGGTCGGCCCAGAGCTGGGTCAGGATGTGGACGAGGTCACCCGCCGCCCACGCCTTCTCGAACCGCTCGCGGCGCTCGGCGTCGCTCAATTGCCAGCTCACCACGGTCTGCTGCGGATAGGGAACGCCGGCCATCGACCAGCGCGCCTGCTCGCGATAGGCGGCGCGGTCGGTTTCGAAATAGGTCTTGCGATCCTCCGGCGCCGGGCCGTTGCCGGCAGGCAATGCGAAGTTCGGCGTGCGCTGGAACACGGTGAGTTGCGCGGCCTGTTCGGCGATCAACGGGATCGACTGGATGCCCGACGATCCCGTGCCGATCACGGCGACGCGCTTGCCCTTGAGATCGACGCCCTGATGCGGCCAGCGGCCGGTGAAATAGATCTCGCCCTTGAAGTCCTTGACGCCGTCGATCTCCGGCGGCTTCGGCGACGACAGGCAGCCGGTCGCCATGATGTAGTAGCGGCAGGAGACATTGGCGCCGTTGTTGGTCGATATCTGCCAGCGCGCGGTCGCGTCATCCCAGGTCGCCTGCGTGACCTTGGTGCCGAACCTGATATCACGGCGCAGATCGTAGCGATCGGCGACGAAGCCGAGATAGCGCAGGATCTCCGGCTGGGTCGCGTATTTCTCCGACCAGGTCCACGCCTGATCGAGCTCCGGATCGAACGTGTAGCTGTAATCGATGGTCTGGATGTCGCAGCGCGCGCCGGGATACCTGTTCCAGTACCAGGTGCCGCCGACATCGGCGCCCTCTTCGAGCGCAACTGCCGAGAAGCCCGCCTTGCGCAGCCGATGCAGCAGATAGAGGCCTGCGAAACCGGCGCCGACGACCGCGACGTCGACTTGCTGCGTGGTTCCGCCGTGCGTGGAGTCCGAAGCGCGTGCTGCAACTGCTGCGTCTGGCATGCCATTCCTCCCGTATGTTTTGATTTTGCGGAAGGCTAGCCCTGTGCTTTCAGTTTGTCATCACGACAAACGCAATCTGAGGTCGCCGCAATTGTGACGTGTGCGGCCTGGGACGCAAAGCGCAGCGCGTAGACGCAAGTGTCTTGCCGCGAGTGCGGCATTCACATCGGCGAAAGCCGACGCGTGACGGTAGACCCGTCATCCTGAGGAGCACGCGCTTGCGTGCGTCTCGAAGGATGCACGGCCATCGATCGGGCCGCACATCCTTCGAGGCTCGCTGCGCTCGCACCTCAGGATGACGGGTCCACCAGTCGATCAAATCGACCGCATCAAGCCGCCATCGACGCGGATGTTCTGGCCGGTGATGTAGCCCGCGCCGTCGGAGACCAGGAAGGCGATGGTCGCGGCGATCTCCTCCGCCTTGCCGTAGCGCTTCATCGGCACGCTGTCGCGGCGCTCGTCGGTTGCCGGCAGGCTGTCGATCCAGCCCGGCAGCACATTGTTCATGCGGACGTTGCTGGCGGCGTAGCTGTCGGCGAACAGCTTGGTGAACGCTGCGAGTCCGGCGCGGAACACCGCGGATGTCGGAAACATCGCGCTCGGCTCGAAGGCCCAGGCGGTGGAGATGTTGACGATCGCGCCGGACTTCTGCGCCTGCATGTAAGGTGCGACCAGACGCGTCGGGCGGATCACGTTCATCAGATAGACGTCGAGGCCGGTGTGCCACTGCTCATCGGTCAATTCGAGCACGCCCGCACGCGGGCCGTGGCCGGCGCTGTTGACCAGCACATCGATGCGGCCCCAGCGCGTCATCACGCCGTCGACGGCGCGCTTCAGGTCGTCGTTGGAACGGTTCGAGCCGGTGAAGCCGAGGCCGCCGAGCTCGGCCGCCAGCGCTTCGCCCTTGCCCGACGACGACAGGATCGCAACGCGAAATCCATCTGCGGCCAACCGCCGCGCCGCTGCCGCGCCCATGCCGCTGCCGCCTGCGGTGACGAGTGCGACCTTCTCCAAAGCCATGACCGTTGATCCCATTTAAATGACGAAGCTGGCGCTAGGTCTACCATCAGGGAACGCGCGGCGCGACACCTTGGGCGTGGGCTCACTACCGGTCATGACCAGATCGCCGGAAGCGGAGATGAACCTGGTTGGCAAGGTCGGCGCTCACGACGAGGTCGCGGCAAGCGCAATCAGGACGACGAAGACGCCAAGCGGCACAAGGTGCGAGAAATCACGGTGGCGTAGAACAGTGAAAACCGCAGCCGCAATGATGGCCGCCCCGAGCGCGATGCCGACAATGCGGCTGACGGGAAGCGCAATCAGAATGGCGCTGGTGATCTCCAGTCCACCGGTAAGAATCCCCCACCAGATGGGGTAACCCCACCGGGCGAAATCGCTTTGCGTCGCGGACGCGCTGATCGCGTTGAAGACGCCTGCGCCAAAGAAGCCGGCAGCGAGGAGCCAGATTGAAATGGCATGCATCATCTCAGGCTACTCCAACGATCAGCGGGATGGCGGCAAGGATCATGACCGCCGCCGTGAGACCGTGCATCCCGAAGGCACTCTTGGCGGAGCCTTTCGCGGCGAGAATGAGCAGCATGTCGCCGACGGGAATGATGGCTTCAACAAGCAGGATGAGGCCGACATCTCGCGGCGTACCGAACGCCAAGAACGCCAGCACGACCAATCCCGCGACGATGTCGCGCACCCCTTTGAGGCGAAGCCACCAGGCGATGTTGTTGCCGCTTTCGGGAAGTGGCAGGCCGAAGCTGCGTGTCATGGTCCTCGGGCTCGCGACGTAGCCGATGCCGATCGCGATAATGCCGAGGGCGACGAGCAATCCCGTGCCGAGCGCAAGCCATTGCATCACTCTGTTCCCTTTCTAGCCGAAGAACATCTAGCACCGCTAGATAAATAGCATTGCTAGATTGTCAAGCATCGGTATGCTATTGAAGTGGCTGAACCTTCCAGATTCGGGAGATCGAGGATTGGGTACCGCTGAGCGAAAAGGCAGGGACCGGGCTGCGCGCGAGCATCGCATTATCGCAGCCGCGCGGGCGATCGCAGAGCGCGAAGGATGGGATGCCGTTACGGTCCGCCGCCTCGCCGACGAGATCGAATACAGCCAGCCTGTCCTCTACTCACACTTCAAGAACCGGGATGCGATTGTTGCGGCAGTTGCAGTCGAGGGTTTCAAGGAGCTCACAGCCGCACTTCGCGAAGCGGCGAGCGGATCGACAGGACGAAACGCACTCAAGAACGTCGCTCTCGCCTATCTCGCCTTTGCGCTGGATCGCCCCGCGCTTTACGATGCCATGTTTGTGCTGCCAACGGATTTGCGGTTCGCCGAAGCTGGCACCAGACCCGAACTGCGGGCTGGTTTCGAAGCACTTGCGGCGGTCGTCACGCCGTTTTGCGTCGAGGTCGCCGACGTGACCGAGACGTTTTGGGCGGCCCTTCATGGGGTCGCCACACTCGAACGTTCAGGCAGAATTCGGCCCAGCGCGCGCAATGAGCGCATCGCACTTGTTGTGCGGGCGATCGTCGTTTCAGGAAAGAGCCCGCGTGTTGGCGGCTGAGACCGTTCGGACGCTTGCCGGCGAACTTGCTCGCGCGGAAAATGAGCCGGTGGGCAAATGAGGGGATACCGCAGCGTGATGTAAACGCAGAATAAGTGCCGTCACGTCGCGGGGAATCGTGCGCTTTGCCTCGCCGGATCAACTGAGGCATGGTGACCATTGTCCTTTCATCATATCCGGACCACATGACCTCCCTCCTCCGACATCTCATCATCGCGGCTGTGCTGCTGTTCGCTGGCCCCACCCTGGCGCAGACCCGGTCCATCATCGTCGCATCGACGACTTCGACCGAGCAGTCCGGCCTGTTCGGCTATCTCCTGCCGCGGTTCTCGGAGACCTCGGGCATTGCAGTGAAGGTGGTAGCGGTCGGCACCGGACAGGCGCTCGACATCGGACGGCGCGGCGATGCAGATGTCGTGTTCGTGCACGATCGCGTCGCCGAGGACAAATTCCTGGCCGAGGGCTTTGCGACCAGGCGATACGACGTGATGTATAATGATTTCGTGATCGTCGGCCCAAAGGCCGATCCGGCGCACATCGCCGGCGACAAGGATGTCGCGGACGCCCTGCGCAAGATTGCCGCGACGAAATCAGCCTTCGTCTCGCGCGGCGACCACTCCGGAACACACGAGGCCGAGCTGCGGCTCTGGAAGGATGCCGGCGTCGATCTCGCTTCCGCAAAGGGGCAATGGTACCGCGAGATCGGCCAGGGCATGGGCCCGGCGCTCAACATGGCCGCGGCGTCGAATGCCTATGTGCTGTCCGACCGCGGCACCTGGTTGTCGTTCAAGAACCGCGGCGAGCTCGCCGTGCTGACCGAAGGCGACCGGCGGCTGTTCAATCAGTACGGCGTGATGCTGGTCAATCCGGCGAAGCATCCGACGGTGAAGGCGGCGGACGGACAGGCCTTCATCGACTGGCTGATCTCGCCGGCCGGGCAGTCGGTCATCGCCGGCTACAAGGTCGGCGGCGAGCAGCTATTTTTCCCCAACGCTGCGCACTAGCACAAACGCGACCGTGCTGACGCTGACGCTCAGCGCAAGCAGGATCACGCCGAGACCGAGACCAAGCGCCAGTTCGCCCTTGCTGGTCTCGAGCGCGATCGCGGTCGTCATCGTTCGCGTGTAGCCGCTGATATTGCCGCCCACGATGATGATGGCGCCGACCTCCGCAATGGCCCGGCCGAAGGCGGCGAGGAACGCGGTGAGAAGCGAGGCGCGACCGAGCGAGAACACCAGCGCAAGGCTGCGCAGACGCGACAGGCCATCGGTGCGGATCAGGTCCGCATATTCCGCCCAAAGCAGCGCGATGGGACGATGCACCAGCGCCACCACGATCGGCGTGGCAAGGATGACCTGCGCCACCACCATCGCCGTCGGCGTGAACAACAGACCGGCGGAGCCCAGCGGCCCCGATCGCGACAGCAGGAGATAGAGCCCAAGACCGACCACGACCGGCGGCAGGCCAAGACAGGCATTGGCCAGCACGATCACCACCTGCCGGCCGCGAAATCTGGAGATCGCAAGCCAGCCGCCGATCGGCGCCCCGATCAGCAGCGCGAGCAGGCTCGCCAACAGGCTGACGCGCAACGACAGCGCCACAATCCCGAGCAACTCCGGATCGCGGCTGGCGATCAGTGATGCCGCCGCCGTGATCGACTGTGCGAAGTCATTCATGCCGGTCTAGAAGCACAATTTCAGCATTGCCGATCTTGCCGGGGCGATCGCTCGCTCAGGCCGGCGCGCCGTTCTTCAGCAGCTTGGCGATGGCCGCAACCAGCTCGTCGGGTGAGAACGGCTTGTTCAGCAACACGCTGTCGGGCACGCCCCTCGTCGGCCATTCGTCGCCGCCACCGCCGGTGATGTAGAGCACCGGGAACGACGGATCGATCTCGCGGGCGCCGCGCGCCACACGCCAGCCGTCGAGCCGGCCGAGCAGGCGAATGTCGGTGACCAGTGCACTGTATTTGGTGCGGAACGCCTTCAGCAGCGTCAGGGCTTCCTCGCCCGAGCCTGCGATCGCCGGCTCGTAGCCGCCATCCCTCAGGGCGTCCTCCACCATCATCTGAAGATCACGATCGTCTTCGATGACGAGAATGATCGGAGCGTCTTGCAAAGCTATCCCCCAGAAATCAGCCGGGTGCGCTCCCGGCTCCGAAGCATATGCAGAATAAAAGTGGCTACCGTTTGCACGGTGTCACCCAGTAAAAATACGGGTATCAGACGCGTCCCTATTCGTCGGCGAATTCGTCTTCTTCGTTGACCCCCGCCTTACCCCGCGGGGCCGGCTTTCTGCCGCCAAGCGATCCTGTGACATAAGGCTCGCGCGTTGCATAGGGGTTACGGCCGCCGGCGCGCGCCGCGACCTCTTCGCCGGAGACAGCGGCGGGCTGGCAGATCAGGCGCCGGCTGGCCCGGCGCATCAGGTCCACATGGATATGGTCGTAATGGTAGACGTTGGACCCCGGCGCCAGCACCGTGGTGAATTGCTGGCAGGCGGCGGCCTGGACATCGCGCAGGAAGCCCTGCTCCTCCGGCAGACCCTTCCAGCCATCCTTCACCGAGATGCGGCGGCCGTCAGACAGCGTGAAGGCCGCGATATCGAGCGCGTTGCCGAAGGCGTGTTCGGAAATATGCGCGTGCGAATTGCCGTTCATGCCGCGGCACGAATAGGCCGAGATCTGCTTGATCTCGACGACGCGCGCGCCGAACCAGCGCTGTGCCGCCGGCTGCACGGAATCCGCGAGCCAACGTTCGAGCACCGACACGATCGGGCACGCCAGCGTCGCCGCCGGCTTCACCGCGACCGGGCCGACCGTCCCCACCGGGTTGCCGTTCGACGGACCAAGCCGCGGCGGCGGCGCGTCCTGAGGCTGCTGGGAATAAGGCGCAGGTGAATAAGGCGCGGCCGCGCCCTCGCGCTGCGGATTGCGCGGCAGGCCAGGATAATAAGGTCGCTCGCCGTTTGCATCGGGCGAGCCTTCCGGCGGCAGGTCGATCTCGCCCTGCTGCGGCGGCACGCCGGGGGCCGACAGCGACACCGGTCCGTTCGGCTGGCGGCCATAGTTCGGCTGGCTGACGGCCTGATCGGAATACGGCGCCTGCGCAGGCGGCGGGCTGGGTTGACGATTGATCGGCCAACGCGGCTGGTTGCCGACCGATGCCGGCGGACGCAGGCTGTCGTCGGCAAATCCGTAAGCCGAGCTGGCTTCGCCGAGCGCGGCGACCTTGAGCGGGAACTCGGCGCCGCAGACACCCGGGCCGGAAATCGGATCGATGCGGACGAGGTCGGGCCCTTCCTTCACCGCGCCTGATTTCAGGCAAGCGGCCTCGGCCTCGGCCCGCCACGGTTCGCGCTCGGCAGTCTGAAACAGACCGCGGCCGCAACCAGCAAGCGACACAAGGACAAGGGAGCCGACGAGATACAAACGAACTCCACGCGTCATGGCGCGGAGGTTCTGCGAATTTGATTAAAAGACTCTTCAACGCAATTCGACGGAATGATTTCAGGCGGTCTTAACCATGCAGTGGAACCCGGCAAAGCAGCGCGCGTGTCTTGCCGCGCAGTGCTTGTTGTGTCGGCAACTGACGAACGCGCCGCATCACGCCGCAGAGGTGCGAGGAGATCGCCGCTCGTGTCGTGATGGAGAATGCGCTGGCATTCGACATCCGTGTCCAGCGTAAAAATTCAGCCGGAGATAGTCGTTACTAACATCACAACCGAGGTTGGGAACTAACGGACGGTATCCGGTACTGGTTGGTGCATAGCTCCTTCGCAACGCCCCGGAATATATTTGCGGCCGCTTCAACGCCTTGATTCGGCGTCTGTTTGAGCCACGCACCGCAACGCGGCATGGCGTGGGAACACCGGGCCGGACAGCACCGCTGACTTTATCGGCCGGGAACCAGTTGCTAGCTTTTGCGTTAAAGCGGGCAGCGTTGTGAACCGAGGGAGTTTCCCAATGGATTTCGCGAGTCCTCTGCTGAGCAAGCTGAGCATTGTGGCCGCGTACATCGCGTTAGCCTTCGTCGGCGCCATCATTCTCGGCGTGTTCTAGAACATTCGACAGGCAGTGAGTTCAGCGCCCGGCGGCCGCCCCCCGCCGGGCGCTTTGTTGTTTTGTCGATGCTAACTCGCCCGTCATCCTGAGGTGCGAGCGGAGCGAGCCTCGAAGGATGCACGGCCACAGTCGGGCCGTCCATCCTTCGAGACGGCGCTACGCGCCTCCTCAGGATGACGGACCAGAGAGCACCTCAGCATCATTTCAAAAATTCGAGCAACTCGATCCGGTGATGCCGCCGATCGTGAAATCGTGGCAGACGAGCCCGGGATTTTCGGGATCGGGATAGCCGTCGTCGCGGCGGCGCGGCTCGCGGATGGTGTGACTGAAGCGCCAGCCGCGGGCGCGCATGCAGCTCTTGTATTGCCGCGACGTCGGCGTGCCGTTCTGCGGCGCGCCGAACTGCGCATCGCTGACCGCGGCATCGACATGCAGCGCATCGTCGCCGCGCCGCTGCTTCAGCATGTTGGTGTAGATGTCGTTGTCGGCATGGGCGGCGGCGACGCTGCCGGCGAGCAGCAGCGCGGCCAGGCTCAGGCATCTCATGCTTGCCTCCATCGCTTGCGAAGACAGTGTTGACCTCTATCGGTCGCGCACGACGGGACGGAAGGTTCGAAGGCGCCCGGTTACAAATTGGACATTTGGCAGTCAGGAGCGCGGCTCGGGCCGGAGCTGCCCCTGCGTGATGACCCGCGCCCGCGAATGCGAGACGCGGATCCAGTCGGCGCCGGTGCAATAGAAGCGGCCGAGCACGCAGGATTCGACGCGCAGTTTGTCCGCGCCCGTCAACGCGATCGTGCCGTAACGAATGCTGCCGCTGTCCCGGCTGTAGACGCCGCCGGCCCAGTGCGCGTCCTGCTTCGGCTTCATGTTGATCAGCACCGCTTCACCGAGATCGCGCGTGGTCCTGTCGAGCGCATAACCGCATAGCGCGTTGCCGCAGAGACGAACGCGCACCAGGTTGTTGGCTTCGGTCTGCCAGTCGCCGACCGGGCCGTCGTTCGGCTCGTCCATCTCGCGCGAGACGCGGATCACCGGCGACGCTGGACGCACGGGCGCTGCAGGCACCGCCGCCGGAAGCGGAGCTGCGACAACCGGCGGCGGCTGGGGCGTCATCACACGCGGTGGCGGTGGTGGCGCGGCAGCCGGCGGCGGCGCGGCCAGAGCGGGCTTGTACACAATGACCGGCGGCGTCGCGGGTGGCGCAGCCGGTGGCGGCGGCGGGCTTGCGGCCGGCGTGACGGGGATCGCCGCCGCTGCGGGTGCGGGCACCGGCCTCAGCGTACGGCCATTGTCCTCGTCGCGCCTCGATCTATCAGACACCGAGACGCAGGAGAGCGAGCGGCACCGCGTCGAATCGAGATGGACGCGGTGACCGCCGATCGAAAACGAGATGCCCTCGCCGGCATGGGCGAACGGCGCGATCAGCATCAGCGCGACGAGCAGGCAGGTGCGCTTCATCGAAGCCTCCAGAACATCCGATGACGCTTAAGGAGGCGGTGCTCACGGCGCAGTGACTTGCGTCACCGTGACGATCCTTCGGCTGCGTCCGTCGGCGTGATGCGGATCACAGAAGCTGGCCCCGCGGCCGCGTAGCGTCCGGACCAATCGATCCACCCCTCCCAACGCCACGGAGAACCCAGATGAAGAAGCTCGTTGCGATCGCCGCGCTGCTGATGGCCACCACGTCAGCGCATGCCGGCGGCACCGGCATCACCTTTGAGATCGACGGCCAGCGCGTCCATGTCGAGGCGCCGCGCAATTGCAGCGCGCTGTCCTGCATCCGCATCTCGGCGCCGGGCTACAACGGCACGATCGGCGGCATCAGCAAGACTCTCGGCTCGAAGTCCGACGATGATGATGCCGCCGCGACGAGCTCGCCGCCACCGGCGGTGCCCGCTCCCACGCCGGTTCAGGCCGCCGCGCCGCAGCCGGCCGCGCCGGTCGCCGCCGCGGTTCCGCCGCCTCCTCCGCCCCCAGCGCCACCGGCAAATGTTGCGACGGTGGCCCCCGCGCCCGTCGACGCCGCACCCGTTGCGCCTGCACCGGCTCCGGTCGCCACACGGCTTCCGCCGCAGCCGCAGGCCGCGACAGTTGCCGCAGCGCCGGTAGCGCCGCCGACCGGACCGATCGGCGTCTGGGCCACCGAGGAGAACAAGGGCAACGTCCGCGTCGAAGCCTGCGGCGCCAATCTCTGCGGCTATTCCGAGAAGACCAACGAGCGCATCCTGATCAACATGAAGCCCGACGGCAGCAAGTGGAGCGGCCGCATCCACGATCCCGATTCCGGCCGCAACTACGACTCGACGATCGCGATGAAGGGCCCGAATGCGATGCGCGTGCAGGGCTGCGCCTTCGGCGGCATGTTCTGCGGCGGCCAGACCTGGAAGCGGGTCAGCTAGCACGTCGCATTTCCGGATCGCCCTGATGTCCGCCGCCGCGCAAACGGCGAGCGGACATCGGTTGTTTTGCCCGTTCGCTACCTCAGATGACGGTTCGGACCGGCCCGGCGGTCGCTTCATGTCGATTGCCGGACGAGCTATAAGCGTCGCAGTGTCGAGGTTGATTTGAACCTGCGGGCGGCTTGCGATGGCGATGACGGCTCTTGAACTCGGTCTCCGCGGCGCGGTGGTCGCACTGTTCCTGGTGGTCTGCGCGGTGCTGCTGCTGCGCTACGCGGCGGTGCATCGCGCCGCGCATCTCGGTGCCGCGATGGGCGCAGCCGGCGCGTCCTACGCCATTTCCACCGCGCCGTTCTTTCCCGCATCGTCATTCGGTTGGAGCTCTCCGTTCATCGCCTTCGCGATGGGCTCGCCGGCGATCTTCTGGCTGTGGGCGCGGGCGATGTTTGACGAGCGATTTGCGCTGCGGCCTTGGCACGCGGCGGTGTGGACGCTGCTCGCCGGTCTTGGCGTCATCAGCCACAATTGCTGGACGATCTGGCCCGATCTCGCCGGGCCGTGCGGCCGCGCCCTGGCGCTGGCGACGATCGCCTTTGCCGCGCTCGGCGTCGCGCAAATTCCGAAGGGATGGCGCACCGTCGCGGCGACGGCGCGCGGCCGGATCCTGATCACGCTGATGATCGGCATCGGCCTGCAGATGATGTTCGCCGCGTCGGCTGGCCTCGCCGCAATTCCAACCCGGTCGATCAATCTCAGCGCCGCGCTCGCCCTTGCCGCATTCGCGCTGATCTCGATCTGGATGATGCTGTTCGATCCGCCCGAGAGCCAGCCGGCCGTCGCCGGCGGCGGCAACGGCCAGGCCGCGCGGGGGGCACGCGCGCTCGCGCATGGCGGCCCGCCGGCGTCCAGCCAGGCCGCGCTTAATCACCTCAGGCACCTGATGGCGACCGAGCGCACCTATCGGCAGGAGGGGCTGACCATCGGCGTGCTCGCGGTCAAGCTCGGCATGCCGGAATACCGGTTGCGCAGCCTGATCAATGACGGGCTCGGCCACCGGAACTTCAATGCCTTCCTCAACCGCTATCGGCTCGACGAGGCCAAGGCGGCGCTCGCCGACGCCGGCCAGGCCGAGGTACCGGTCCTGACGATTGCGCTCGATGCCGGATTCCAGTCGCTGGCGCCGTTCAACCGCGCCTTCAAGGCGGACACCGGGCTGACACCGACCGAGTTTCGTCGCCAGGCGATTGCCGGGCAAACCGCGGATGCGGCGAAAATCGCCCGGCCGGAATGAGAATTCGCTCCTCGATTTCAGAAATCGATAGGCTTGCAGCCCCACAATCTGCCTAGCTGCGCCGACGCAGGCGCCGCGTCGCGGCAAGGCGTGATCAGGCGTGACAAAGGCAAGCGGAGCGCAACGGCCCATGAAGCATTTCCTCACCGCGGCACGGCTACTGGCCCTCGACCTGGCGTCGACCCTCGTCTTCCTTGTTCTGTTCCTGCTGACGCACAATACGGCGCTCTCGGTCGGCCTCGGCATCGCGTTCGGCGTCGTGCAGATCGGCCTCCAGATCATGCGCGGCAAGCGGATCGACACCATGGAATGGCTGAGCCTGTTCCTGGTGGTCACCGCAGGCACCGCGACGCTCCTCACCAATGACCCGCGCTTTGTGCTGTTCAAGCCGAGCGTGATCTACGCCATCGTCGGCGTCGTAATGCTGAAGCCCGGCTGGCTCAACCGCTATCTGCCCGCGATCGCGCAGAAAGTCGTGCCCGATGTCGCCGTCAAGGTCGGCTACGTCTGGTCGGGGCTGATGTTTATCTCCGCCGCGGTGAACGCCTTCGTCGCGCTGACCTGCGAGATCACGACCTGGGCGGTCGTGATGCCGATCTTCGGCATCGTCAGC
The DNA here is from genome assembly GCF_040446015.1 of Bradyrhizobium sp. INPA03-11B. Taxonomy (NCBI): domain Bacteria; kingdom Pseudomonadati; phylum Pseudomonadota; class Alphaproteobacteria; order Hyphomicrobiales; family Nitrobacteraceae; genus Bradyrhizobium; species Bradyrhizobium sp. INPA03-11B. Next base: position 19,183 of record NZ_JASGSR010000009.1, on the reverse strand, counting down.
AAGATCGTGGTGTTCCTCGGCGGCTTTGCCGCGCTCCGCCTCACCGCCCGGCGCCGCATCCGCGCCATGCCCGAAGCCGAGCGCGAAGCCGTGCTCGCGCTCGAGGGGACTCCGGCGGCCCGCGGTGCCGTAACGGCGGATCTCACGCCGTCTGCGAGTGGTTAACGAAACAAACCGGCGCGCGACGAAACCATTTTGCCGGGCGCACGAAGAATCCCTGAAACCAAGCCTCCCTAGTGATGCGCTGGACGACGCGCTGCATCGGCGCGATCACCACAAGGGGGACAAAATGGCTTTCACCGCTTCCGCGCTTCGTCACGGCAAACTGCTGGCGGCAACCGCGTTCACGCTCGGTCTGTTGACCTCAGCGTCCTATGCCTACACCGACGAGCAGCAGCAGATGTGCACCGGCGATGCGATGCGGCTGTGCAGCTCGGAAATCCCCGATGTCGATCGAGTCACCGCCTGCATGGTCCGCCAGCGCGCGCTGCTGAGCGACGGATGCAAGGCCGTATTCCACTACGTGCCGCCCGCCACCTCCGCGCAGCCCGCGAGCTATTCGCCCGCAGCCAAGCCGGCGAAGCCGCTCAACATCACCCCGCACAAGCGCGGCTGATCCAACCCCTTCCCGACCAACGAATGAGCACCGCCTCCCGCAGGGAGCGCGGTGCTTGATCGTTCCGGTCCGTCATGACAACAAGGCAGGACCGTTCATTCGGCATTCAGCCTGACGCGGCTCAATTGCCGATCCCCAATGCCTCCCCGGGAATCGATGGTGATGCGCCGCACCTTTCTCTTTGCGCTCCTGCTTGGTGCCGGCGTCACCATGGGTTGGCATACAACGGCCAATACCGCGCCCGGCCTGACGCAGCTCGCGCAAGCGCAGCCTGCGCCTTCCGCCCCGGCGCCGACTGCAACACCGGCTGCTCCTGCTCCCGCAACACCTGCGCCTGCAACTCCGGCGCCAGCCGCGAGTGCGCAACCGACTGCGCCCGAGCCGATCGGCAACGTCGCGACGCTGACCGGAACCGCGACCGTCACGCGCAACAACACCACGACGCCGCTGCAGATCCGCGACGACATCTTTGCCAATGACGATGTCGCCACATCGGCGACCTCCTCGCTCGGCATCACCTTCAACGACGGCACCACCTTCAATCTGCGCGCCAACGCCAGGATCACGATCGACAACTACGTCTACGAGGACGGCGGCCAGCAGAACGCTGCGCTGTTCAACGTCGCCAAGGGAACGGCGGCGTTCGTCGCCGCTGCCGTCGCCAAGACCGGCGACATGAAGATCTCGACGCCGACCGCAACCCTCGGCATCCGCGGCACCACCGGCCTTGTCGAAGTGCCCGAAGGCGCCACCGCGACCAGCAACAATGTCGGCATCAAGCTCTATCCCGACGCCGACGGGCATGTCGGCCGCATCGAGGTCAACGACCGCGCAGGCGCCTCGCTCGGCGTGCTGACGCGCGGCGCGAGCGGCTTTGCGATTCGTCCCGGCACCGGTGGCGCCCGCTTCGCCGCGGTGCCGCTGACGATCTCGCCGCAGCAGATGACGCGCGACCAGGGTTTCGTGCGTGCGGTGCATTCCGCGCAGACGCTGGGCCGCCAGGTCGTGACCGAGCAGCGCGACTTCCGCAGAGCCAATCCGGACTTCCGCAGGACCAATCCGGCGGCGCCCTATCCGAACCGCGGCCAGCCAGTGCAGCCGAACCCGCAGCGCCAGAACGGCCTGCCGGGCCAGAACCGCAACGCTCCGCAGCAGCCGGGTCAGCAGAATCGTCCGGGCCAGTTGCAGCAGCCCGGTCAGCAAAACCGTCCCGGCCAGCCGCAGCAACCCGGCACGCCGGGCCGGCAAGGTGCGCAACAGCCAGGCTCGCAGCAGCCGGGCACGCAGCAGCAAGGCGGCGCGCAGCACGCGCTGCCCGGCCAGCCCGGCGGCACAACGCTGCCGCACGCGCCCGGCGTCCAGACACCGGCCGGACAGCAGCAGCCTGCGGGACAACAACCCGCACGTCAGGGCGGCGCGGCGCAGCCCGGCGGACAACAGTCGCCTGCACGTCAGGGCGGCCTGCAGCCCGGACGCACACAGCCGCCGGGCGGCGTGCGCCAGCCAGGACAGCCAGCGACTCAGCCGGCTCATCAACCCGGCGTGCCGCGACAAGGCGCGGCACAGCCCGCACCGCTGGCACCGGGCCAGGCGCGGCCCGGCATTCAGCAGGCTGCACCAGGTGTGCGCCCCGGCATGCAACGGCCCGCCGTGCAGGCACGCCCAGCCTTCCAGCAACGGCGCGCACCGCCGCCGCGCGCGGCAAGGCCGCAGCCCAAGGACAAGCGCCATAATTGAGCCATCGCATGGGCTCCTGCGATCGAACCAACGAATGTGGCGCCGGCGAGAACGCCGGCGCCACGCTCAGATCGACGAATAGCCCGCGGGAGCTCAGCCCCGCCTGGTGATGACAGCCTCGAGATATTCGCTGGGGATGACCAGCGTGCCGTCCTTGGCGACATTGAACCGGTCCATCAGGCCGAGCATGTCGGTCGCGAGCAATTGCTGCTTGACGGGATCGATCGCCCCGAAGGCTTTCAGCACCGGACCGTAATAGGTGCGGAAGATCTCGAGGAAATGCTCGCGCGACCGGTAGCGGAAATTGAAGTGCATGCGTTTGGCATCAACCGTCGTCCGCGGGCCGAACAAGGCGCCGAGATGCGCCTCGGTGCCCCACAGCGCGGGAGATTTCACCCCCGGCGCCGGCGGCACATATTTCCCGATGGTCTTGAACAGCTGGCCGATGAATCCCTCCGGCGTCCAGCTCGCCAAGCCGATCTTGCCGCCGATGCGGCAGACGCGGCGCAGTTCATTCGCCGCCTGCTGCTGATCGGCGGTGAACATGACCCCGAAGGTGGACAGCACCACATCGAAGCTCGCATCGGCAAACGGCAGCTTCTCCGCGTCCGCTTCCTGGAACGTGACGGGCAGACGCTCGGCGGCCGCCCGCTCGCGGCCACGTTCGAGCAACGCCGCGACGTAATCGGTCGAGACCACGTCGGCAAAGCGCCGCGCTGCGGCGAGCGTCGCATTGCCATTGCCGGCGGCGACGTCAAGCACCATTTGATTGCTGCGCAGGTCGACAGCCTCGCAGAGCGTTTCGCCGACGATCTGAAGCGTGATGCCGACGATCGCGTAGTCACCCGAACTCCAGGTGGCTTGCTGGCGCGCCTTGACGGCGGCGAGATCGACGACGGGCATTTCGGTCTGAATATTCATATGCTTCTCCTTTGAAAAAGTGGCGCGGCCCGCGGCAAGGCGGCTGGCTTCGCCGGAAATCCGCGTCGTGCGGGCAATGACTTCAATGTGCGGCGCGCTACGTGCGATAGCCGAGAAGCGCCGGGATGGTCGATGCGGCAACGATGCTCCAATCGGTGCGATGCCTGCAGCCATGCCCGCTACGCTGGGTCCGGACCGCTTGCTTCACCAGGGCTGCGCGATGCTCGCGAACGACCGGCTCCTCCGCTCTCGTGAACACGGGCGAGGACAACCCCGCGATCATCAGCCCAAGCACCGCACTTCGAATGATCGACTGCGAACAGCGGATGCCGCCGGCCTTGGACCGCCGGCCGCGGTGCTTGCGCGGCATCAAGCCACTGGCTTGCCGCTCGCGGTGCGCGAGCATACCTGCGACCGATTGATTGACTAGTCTGCGGATGCGCAAAAGCAGGATTGAAAAATGCCTTCGCACCGAATTTGACACGAACTCCATGAATGAAATCGGCATAATCGTTTCCTTGATCGAATAGAAAATGGCGGCCCGGATGTTGGTTTGGCCGGGATGCGCCATGCGACGCCTCGCCAGGCGTCATTCGGCTGCAATGGGCGGTTCGACGGGATCGCCGCGCACCACCACGGTTGCCGCGACCTTGTAGAATTCCTCGCCCGGCATGCCGACGCAGCGCGCATGCTCGCGGATCGAGTCACCGTCACGCGCCTCGTATATGCAGAACGTGCCAATGCGACCATCCGCCTCATGCACCACATAGCTGCGGATCCAGCGGACGCGGTCCGGCATCTGCTCGTCGCCGATCCGCGCGGACGTTGCGCCGGCGAGTTCCAGTTCGCCCATGTTCGCCCACGCGCTTGGGCGGCGAATGACATAGAGTTCCATCGAAATCTCCTGAGTTGCGACGGTTGAACAGCAGGGCTGCGGTGATCGCGGCCATGGTCAGCTATAGACGCCGTCGACGCCAACTGTCCTTACCGCGGGCTGATCATTGTCTGATCTTTGCCTGAACCTTTTCCGGCGACCCCGGACCTATACACATGGCATTCTCATTTGGACTGTTCGAGCTTGATGAAGCTGGACGCGTGCTGCTGTGCGCGCGCCAAGAGATCGCATTGCAGCCGCGCGTGTTCGATTTGCTGGTCTATCTCGTCCGCCACCGCGAGCGCGTCATCTCCAAGGAAGAACTCCTCGAAGCCGTCTGGCCTGACGTCACGGTCACCGACAACTCGCTGCAACGGGCGGTGAGTTCATTGCGCGCCGCGCTTCGCCAGGGCGGCATGGACGGCGCGGTTCGAAACCTGCCGGGCAAGGGATATCGCTTCTTTGTCGATTCCGAGATCAGGCAGCCGGAACGGATCGCCCGAAAGCAGGCCGATGGCCCCCTCGGACTCGCCCGCCGCGCGGCGGCCGCGCAATTGTGGCTGCAGGCGGCAACCCTGTTCGAGAGTGCCAAGGACGACCGTCAGCTGAGCGCCGAAGATCTGCACGATTGGGCGCTCGCCCTGCAATGCCTGGGCAAAGCTGCGGCAGCGATCCCGATTCTGGTTCGCGCGGTCGCCGCGCGCAGCGAGGCCGGTGATGCCACCGGAGCCACGGTCGATGCGATCGCGCTCTCGGGTCTGCATTTCGAGAGCGGACAGGCCGCGATCGGAAAGGGCTGGCTCGCGCGCGCGGAAGATTGGGCCTCAAAGCTCGACGATCCTCCGACGACCGCCCTGTTGTTGTGGATGAAGTCGAAGCTGGCGGCGTTCGACGGCGAGCCCGAACAGGCACTCGCGTTGGCCGACGCCGCCTACACGTCCGTCAGATACAAGGATGCGCTCAACGTCGAAGCGCTGAGCCTGGCCTATCGCGGCTTCTATCGGCTGTGCCTCGGCGATACGCATGGCGGACTGGCCGATCAGGACCATGCCGCCGCGGTCGCGCTGTCCAGCAACAATCTGGACCCGATCATGGGCGGCAGCCTCTATTGCAACATTCTCTGGGCCGCCCGGATGTTCGGAGATTGGGCACGTGCCGACCAGTGGACACGGAGCTACCAGAATTTCTGTTCGAGCAGCGGCATGGAATTGACAGGTTCATGCCAGCTGCATCGCTCGGAGGTGCTCGGCATCAGGGGCTCGCTCGACGAAGCGCTGGCTCGTATCCAGGACGCGCTGGCGCGGCTGACGAGCGATGCGCCATGGTCGATGGGCGATGCCAACCGGGTGCTGGGCGATATCCTGGCTGCGATCGGCGATGACGATGCAGCACTTGAGGCCTACGACAGGGCCTACACACTGGGCTGGTGCCCGGAGCCGGGCCGCGCCATGCTGTTGCTCGCAAGAGGCGAAGCGGAAGCCGCCTATGCAGGCCTGGAACGGAGCCTGATCGGCAAGACCTGGTGGACATTGCAACGGCGGGGAATCCTGCTCGCCCATCTGGCGCTGGTTGCTGCACACACGCGTCGGAGCGGTCAGGCAAAGGCATTGATCTGCGAACTCTCGGGAAATCCGGATCGCTGGCCGATGCCCTCGATCCGCGCGCTCACCAACGAAGCGCAGGCGATCCTCGCCCTCGCGCGCCAGGATCATGAAGCAGCCATGCGGCATCTCCATCTCGCCCGCCAATTGTGGTCGAGCATCGAAGGGCGGGTCCAGGTCGTGCGCCTGAGATTGCAGATTTCCAGGCTCCAGCTCGAGCGTGGCGATAGTCGCGGCGCCATGGCCGAAGTTCATGCCGCACGGCTGCTGGCAACCGAGCTGGGTTCGCCAAAGCGCGTTGCCGAGTGCGTTGCCCTGCAGCAGCAAATCGAGACTTCCCGGCCGGCCATGCCCCGGGCGGAGCGACGGCAGGCAGTGTCCCGCTGATCACGCCGCGCGGCGCAGCCAGTCGCGCACGCGCTCGATCAGGTTCTTGCGCGGGATCGGCTGAACGGCCGCGGCAACAGGTTCGATCTCGCGCGCATCCGATGGCGACGCGTCGGATGCCTCCGCTTCCACGACAGGCTCGGTTGCGACCGCTTCGCGGCCATCCACAGCGCTATGCTCCGGCGCGACGGTGCGCCGGTCCGGCCCGGCATCCACCGCCGGCATCTCCGCGAGATCGGACGTCTCCGCCGTGACCGGCGACGGCGCGTCAACGACGATTGGCGTCTCGGCCTCCGCGGGCACTTCGGTGACCATGCGCTCTTCAGCGACCACGGACATTTCAGCGGCCGCAGCCATATCGGCGTCGACGGGCGTTTCAGCGACCAACTCCTCCGCAGCAAGCCGCACACGGCGGCGCTCTGCGGCGGCAACGCGCAAGCGCGCGCGCCGCTCGCGCTCGGCGTTCGCCGCGGCCTGTAACGCGATCGGGCCGACATTCTCCAGGAACGCGCGTTCATAGCCGCGTGACAGCCGCTCCAGCGCCGCATCGAGCGGCAGCCAATCGACTTCCCTGATGTCGCTCATCAATTCGCGCACCGGCTTGCCGCCGGCATCCATGCGCCAGTAATGCACCACCTTGGAGCGCCCGCCTGAATCATAGACCAGCGTGCCCAGGAACTCGTGCACGTCGACGTCGTGGCCGGTTTCTTCCAGCACCTCGCGCTCGGCGGCGGCGCGCGCCGTCTCACCGTCGTCGAGCTTGCCCTTCGGCAGCACCCATTCATTGCGCTTGCGCAGGCGCACGACGGCAAAGCGCGGCGGCGCCTCCCGCCGCAGCACAATACCTCCCGCCGCCAGAACAGGCGTCCGCGCCATCTCATATCCCAAAGGTTTGCGATTTAGGATCGTCGCACGACGATCGCAGCCATTCTAAAGCATGATCCGGAAAAGTGGAAACCGCTTTTCCCTCGCGACAAACGCAAAATGCATTTGCGCGGAGATCATGCTCAAACAATGACATGTGAAGGACAAAGCGGCATCAAAATTCCTATTTGACGCGCTTTCTTCACGCGAACCGGTGCCCACTTCGCTCGAAAGCGCTATGAGGGTTTTCGCAGCAAAGGCTCGCCGCATTTGATCCGCGTTCCCTCGGCAACATTGTCGCAGAACTCGAAATTGTCGGGCGCGAGCACGATAATCGTCGAGCCGTGCTCGAACCAGCCGAGTTCATCGCCTTTCTTCACATGCGCGTCACACGGGAAATCCACCGGGCCCCGCGACTGCGCGTTCAGCGTGACGTCGAGGAAATGCAGGCGAAGGCTGGCCACCAGGATGGCTGCGACCGGAACCAGCGTCAGCGCCTCACCGGTCGGCAGTTTTGCACGCAGCACCGCGCGCTCGTTCTTGCAGAACAGCCGCTCGATCCGCTTCAACGCGATCGGATTGACGTTCCAGACGTCGCCATGAATGAACGTCACCTTGTCAATCGAGAGATCATAGGGTGCGTGGAAGCGGTGATACATGCTCGAGGTCAGCCGCAGCGTGACGAAGCGGCCGTTGCGATGCTGCTCCACCAGCGCGGGATCGCCGACCAGATCGAGCAGCGAATAGGGCGCGCCCTTGACCTGGAACAATTGCCCGTCCTCGATCCGGCCATGCGCGCCGATGATCGCATCCGACGGGCTCGCGATGACGGCGGGATCGGCCGCCGCCGGGCGCAGGCCCGGCTTCAGCTCACGGGTAAAGCAATCGTGCAAACTCTTGAATTCGGTCTTCTTCGCTTCCGACAGGTCGAGGTCGGAGAACAGCCTCCAGCAGGCGATCGAGGCGTCGCGCACCAGGGGGTTCTCGATCTTGGAGAACCAGCCCATGAAACGGGTCAGCGCCGCCCGCGGAATCCGGTTGGTTAGCAGGAAATTGAGGTCTTCCTGCTGGGTGAATGCCGATATCAGGCCCTTGACTGTCATGAATTTGTTAGGTGCCGAGGCTAGCGCTTCTGTCATGGAAACATCCCTTCCGATTCTCTCGCTGTCCGCCGCCGCACTTGCCGGCGCCGCCGCAGCTTTCCCCAAGATTCAGGCCCGCATCGCGCTGTCGCGCGCCAAGCACCGCTCGCTGACCGGACATTCCAAGATGTCCAAGATGGTGGCGCGCATGGTGCCGCACTACGAATTCGACATCGACCAGTTCTTCTGCTCCGACGGAGCGCCGAAGGACATCGCGATGCAGCGCCAGGACGGCTTCTTCCGCCTCGCCGGCCTCTACCAGGACCGCTATCCCAAGGGCCGCGCGCTGACCGCCGAGGTGACGGAGCGGATCTCCGATCTGCAGTTCACTGAAAGCTACCGCGTGCCGTTCCAGTACAGCCGCCTGGTGCGCGAGCATCTCGGCACCTCGGCCTTCGTCGAGGCCTCCCGCGGCGTCACCGTCACCGACCTCGACGGCAATGTCTCCTACGACCTGACCGGCTCCTACGGCGTCAACATCTTCGGCAACGACTTCTACAAGGAGTGCATCGCCGAGGGTGAGAAGCGCGCCCATGCGCTGGGTCCGGTGCTCGGCCCCTACCACCCGATCATTGCCGACAATGTGAAGCGGCTCTGCGAGATCTCCGGTCTCGACGAGGTCTCGTTCCACATGTCCGGCACCGAGGCCGTGATGCAGGCGGTGCGGCTCGCGCGCTACCACACCAAGCGGACGCATCTGGTGCGCTTCGCCGGCGCCTATCACGGCTGGTGGGGCGAGGTGCAGCCCGGTGTCGGCAACCCGGTGTCGCCGCACGAGACCTACACGCTCGCCGACATGTCGGAGAAGACCCTGCACGTGTTGCGCACCCGCAAGGACATCGCCTGCGTGCTCATCAATCCGCTGCAGGCGCTGCATCCGAACGGCAACGCGCCCGGCGATTCCGCACTGGTCGATTCCTCGCGCTCTTCCCGGTACGACCGCGCCGCCTACACCGAATGGCTGAAGAAGCTGCGCGAGGTCTGCACCGAGCGCGGCATCGTCTTGATCTTCGATGAGGTGTTCGTCGGCTTCCGCCTCGCCGCCGGCGGCGCCCAGGAATATTTCGGCGTCAAGGCCGACATGGCGACCTACGGCAAGAGCCTTGCCGGCGGCCTTCCGGTCGGCGTGGTGTGCGGCCGCAAGGACCTGATGCGGCGCTTCCGCGACGACCGGCCGGCCGACATCTGCTTCGCCCGCGGCACCTTCAACTCGCACCCCTACGTGATGACGGCGATGGACGAGTTCCTGAGCCGGCTCGCCAGCCCGAACTTCCGCTCGATCTACAACGGGCTGGACGAGACCTGGAACGGCCGCGCCAAGTCGCTCAACGACCGGCTCGAAGCGCAAGGCTTGCCGGTTCGCGTCGGCAACATCTCGTCGATCTGGACCGTCTATTACACCGAGCCGTCCCGCTACAATTGGATGCTGCAATACTACCTGCGCGCCGAGGGGCTGGCGCTGAGCTGGGTCGGCACCGGCCGCCTGATCTTCAGCCTGAACTACACCGACGCGGATTTCGCGGAGGTCAGCGACCGCTTCGTCGCGGCTTGCGACAAGATGAAGCGCGACGGCTGGTGGTGGCACAAGGAAGGCCTCACCAACAAGAACATCAAGCGGCAGATCCTGAAGGAGATGGTCGCCGTGCGGCTGGGCCGCTGACGGCTGGCCCTGCTCTCTCCCCCCCTCGCCCCGCTCTTGCGGGGAGAGGGTTGGGGTGAGGGGCTGCATCCACAAGATATGTGACAGACGGACTCGCGGTGAGCCCCCCTCACCCGGATCGCTAACGCGATCCGACCTCTCCCCGCAAGCGGGGCGAGGTGAAGTGCTCGTGCGGTCGAAACGGCTCAACGAGAGGGTATCCGACATGGCCTAAGAACGGTGATGCCCGGGACAAGCCCGGGCATGACGCAGTTGGAAGACGCTGGGAGCAACGATCAGGCGTGCTTGACGTGCTTCTCGAGACCCGGATCGATCAGCTCGCCCTTCATCAGGAACAGCGGCGCCTTGTGATAGAGCTTCAGGTCGTGGAACGGGTCGGTGATGATCTTGGTCATCCAGACGAGGCCGGTTTCGACGTCGCGGATGAAGAACAGATGGATGGTGCGGAACAAGAGACCGCCGATGCCGACCGCGAGCCAGATCTTGGCCACCTGGCGGGTGAAGTCGCCCATCGTGACCCAGGGCTTGAACAGGCCGAACAGGGTCGGATCGAAATACAGCACCATCGGCGACAGCGCCCAGATCGCCATCAGCACGACCTTGCGCTGCAGATTGTAGCCGACCTTGATGTCTTCCTTGTGCTCGTGGGTCGCCTGGTTGACGTGGTCGTACCCCTTCGGCTCGAAGAAGAAGTGACCGGCCTGGCGCGAGGTCATCGAGACCAGCCAGCCGACCAGCGCCGACACGACCGGATCGAAGAACAGCATCACATAGGCGAACAGGAAGCTCAGCGCGCTGACGAAGTGCAGGCTCTGGTTGATCCGGCTGTGATGGTAGAAGCGATGGTCATCCCAGCGCTGGGTACGCAGCTCTTGCAGAAAATTCTTGATCATTGGTTCCCCCAACATCTTTCGGGACAGGATCTACAGGGATTCGATGTATCGCGTGTGACATCATCATAATGACATATGACAATGCGGAGCGACACCTTGACGCGACTGGAGAAGGGTCTCGCCTCATCCCGGAGATTTGCGGGGATGAGGCAGAGGAGATCTTAGCCTTCCGGTTTGCGGCGCACTGTGCGCCACCTCACCCGGAAGGACCGGCGGGCTGAGCCGCCTCAGGCGGCTCTTCAGGCCGCCTTTTTAAGCCGCCTTGGCGACGTCCGCCTTGCGGAAGCGGACCAGCGAGAAATGGCCGAGCGGCGGGATCAGGCGGCGTTCCGCGAGCTCCATGCCATGCGCGCCGGAGAGCCACTTGGTGTAGCGCGACCAGGCGAATTCAGCGGTACGGAACCCAAGCGGGCGCACCACCGGCTGCAGCGTCTGCTCGATGAAGCGGCGGACGCCGGCGTCGGCGCTCACCCGGGTCAGGATGATCAATTCGCCGCCCGGCCGCACCACGCGCGCGAACTCGTCCATCGCGGCTTCCGGGTTCGGCACCGCTGAGAGCACGTACTGCGCCATCACCACATCGAACGAATTGTCGGGGAATTCGAGCTTCTCGGCATCCATCACCGCAAGGCCCTCGACATTCTTCAGGCCCTGCTCGGCGACGCGCTTCTTGGCCTTCTCGAGCATCGCCTCGGAAATGTCAGTGCCGAAGATGCGCACGTTCTGGCCATAGAGCGGCAGCGAGATGCCGGTGCCGACGCCGACCTCGAGCACGCGGCCGCCGATCTTGTTGGTGGCCTGGATCGCCGCCTGCCGGCCCTTGCTGAACACGCCGCCGAACACGAGGTCGTAGATCGGCGCCCAGCGGTCATAGGCCTGCTCGACCGTTTCGCGGTCGAAGTCCATGGAACGGTCTGCGCCCAGCTTGATGATTTCAGCCATAGAGAGTCTCTCGTCTTTCGTTCGATTGAGCTGTTAATTCGGAACCGCACTGCGGCCGGCGACGCGGCGGGCGGGCCGCGGCGCGCGGCTCGGCTGCAACGTGGCCAGATTGCCGATGAACTGACGCGCACTGTTTTCCCAGGAACGCTCCAACGCAAAATTGCGGCAGTCCGTGCGCGACATGTTCAGCGCGCGCAGGCAGGCGCTGCGCAAATCATTGTCGATCGCGCCGATCGGATGATCCGCGATGACGTCCTTCGGACCGGTGACCGGGAACGCCGCGACCGGCGTGCCGCAGGCCAGCGCCTCGAGCTGCACGACGCCGAAGGTGTCGGTCAGGCTCGGGAACACGAAGACGTCGGCGGCAGCGAGGTGCGAGGTCAAATCCTGGCCCTTCTTCTCGCCAAGGAAAATCGCGTCGGGATATTTCTGTTCCAGCGCGGCCCGTTGCGGCCCGTCGCCGACCACGACCTTGGAGCCCGGCAGGTCCAGCGACAGGAAGGCATCGAGGTTCTTCTCCACCGCGACGCGGCCCATCGTCATGAAGATCGGCCGCGGCAGATCGAGCACCGCCGGCTGGTCGGGATTGAAGATCTTGGTGTCGACGCCGCGAGTCCAGAAGCCGAGCCTGCGGAAGCCGCGCTCGGCAAGCTCCGACCGCAGCGAGTCGGTCGCGACCATCGTCATCGAGCCTGCCGCATGGAAGTGGCGCAGCACGGCGTAGCCGACGCTGTCGGGAATTCCGGTGCGTACCGAAACATATTCCGGAAAGCGCGTTGTATAGGACGTGGTGAAGGCGAGCTTGTTGCGCTGGCAATAGCCGCGCACAGCCCAGCCGATCGGCCCTTCGGTCGCGATGTGGATCGCCTCGGGCGCGGCCTCCTCGATCCGGCGCGCGATCTCGCGGCGGTTCGGCAGCGCCATCCGCAGGCCCGGATAGGTCGGCACGCCGACCGAACGGAAACCGTCGGGGGTGAGGAATTCGATCTCGGCGCCAAGCGTCTCGGCGCTGCGCGCGAGCGACGTCAGCGTCCGGACCACGCCGTTGACTTGCGGATGCCAGGCATCGGTCGCAACGAGTATGCGCATCGCAGGAAACCCAAATCGTTAATCTTGATTCTGCTCGCATGACGTTCTGACATGGATGTTTCAAACGTATGACGTCATCGAAATGTTAGGTTGTTTTTCAGGGCAAACGGCCGGTTTTTCGTGTAACGTGACAATCAGATGTCAGAGCAGAGTGAAAATTCCGGCACCACGCGCCGCAGGCTCAGAAGGCGAAACTCGTCACTCCTGATACTTGCGGTCGGCATCTTTGTGTTTGGCGCCGCCGCCGGCGCGCTGTTCTATGCGCTGCGTCCGGTGACGCTGACGATCGCCGTCGGCCCGACCGGCAGCGACGACGTCAGGCTCATCCAGGGCTTCGCGCAGGCGTTTGCGCACGACGGAAGTTCCGTGCGATTGAAGCCGGTCCCGACGCAGGGCGCCGCCGAGAGCATCGCGCTGTTCACGGCCAACAAGGTTGATCTCGCGGTGGTGCGCGGCGATCTCAATCTGCCGGCAAGCGCCGAGTCGGTTGCGATCCTGCGCAAGAACGTCGTCGTGCTCTGGACCCCCTCGGGCGGCAAGGGCAAGCCCCGCTCCGCCAGGATCAAGAGCATCGACGATCTCGCCGGCCACAAGGTCGGCGTGATCGGCAGCACCCCGGCCAATGTCACGCTGCTGCGCGTGATCCTGACCGAATCCGGCGTCAATCCTGACAAGGTCGCGATCAGCCAGTTCGCCGTCAACAAGGTCGCCGACCTCGCGCGCGATCCTTCGCTCGACGCCTACATGACCGTCGGCCCGCTCGCCAGCAAGGTGACGGCGGAAGCGATCGCGGCGACGGCTGCTGCGCGCGGCGAGCCGAAATTCATTCCCATCGAGGTCTCCGAAGCGATCGCGCAGAAGCATCCGCTCTACGAATCGGAAGAGATCGCCGGCAGCATCTTCTCCTCGTCACCGGCACGCCCCGAAGACAAGGTCGAGACCGTCAGCGTCAATCACCTGATCATCGCGCAGCACAGCTTGCACGAGTCGACCGTCGGCGCGCTGGACCGGCAATTGTTTACGCAGCGCCTCCAGGTCGCGCGCGACCTGCCGGCGGCGGCCAAGATCGAGAAGCCGGACACCGACAAGGACGCCGCATTGCCGGCGCATCAGGGCGCTGCCGCCTATATCGACGGCACCGAGCGCACCTTCCTAGAAAAATACTCCGACTATATCTGGGGCGGCATCCTGCTGATCTCCGGCCTCGGTTCGGCCGGCGCCTGGCTGCGCCACCACACGAAGCGTGACGAGCGCGAGCAATACATCACCCATCGCGACAATCTGCTGACGCTGATCTCGCGAGTACGCAGTGCCGAGACGCCGGAGCAGCTCGCGGCGATGCAGAGCGATGCCGACGCATTGCTGCGCGAGGCGCTCGATTGCTACGACGACGGCGCGATCGAGGAAGGCGACCTGTCGGTGATCGGGCTGACGCTCGAGCAATTCCATCACGCCGTCTCCGACCGCCGTGCCGTGATCAACGGCGACAGGCCGGACCTGCCGAGGAAGCGCGCCGGCTAACGCGCACACGCCGATTGCACCGAGAGCAATGTGCACCGAGAGCAATGTTTGGATTGCGCCTGCATGCGCGCGTGGCCATGTATGAGTACGACCACAACGCTCCGCACGACACCATGATCACGTCCATCATCGCCGACCTGCCCGCGCCATTCGTGCTCGCGGTGGCGCTGGCCGGCGTCTTCCTGATCGCCTTCATGAAAGGTGCGTTCGGCGGCGGCTTTGCCATCGTCGGCATCCCGCTGCTCTCGCTGGTGATGGATCCGATCGCGGCCGGCGCGCTGCTCGCGCCGCTGTTCGTCGTGATGGACATCACGGCGCTGCGGTTCTGGCGGCCCAATACCTGGTCGCGCACCGACCTTGCGACGCTGCTGCCCGCGCTCATCGTCGGCATCGGCCTTGGTTATTTCGTGCTGCGCGATCTCGACCGGCATGCCGTCGAGATCGTGATGGGCATGGTGACGCTGGTATTCGTCGCGCTGTGGTTCATCGGCGGCGGCGAGATCAAGCCGCGTCCGCGCTCGACGATCAAGGCCACTTTCGCCGGGCTCTCCTCCGGAGTCACCACGATGGTCGCACATTCCGGCGGGCCGCCGCTCGCGATCTATCTGCTGCCGCTCGGCATGTCGAAGGCGCTTTACGCCGGCACCACCAGCCTGTTCTTCACGGTCGGCAACCTCCTGAAGGCAGGTCCCTGGCTCGTGCTCGCCACGCCGTCGCGCAGCCTGTGGATGCTGATGGCGCTGTGCGTGCCGGCCGTGCCGGTCGGCGTCTGGGCCGGCTGGCGGCTGCACGAACGGCTCGACCAGCGCGCGCTGTACCGCGCCTGCTATGCCATTCTCGTCGTCACCGCGGCCAAGCTGCTGTGGGACGGACTGGCCGGATACATTCACCTCTGAGTGCCGCCGTTGTGGCTTCCCGTCAGGACGATCGCGCGCTCCGGCTGCCGCTCACGCTGACCGCAAGCGGCCCGATCCCCTCTAGCGGTTTGACCTTCTCGTCCGGCTCGAGCCGCTTGCGCGCCACGAAGGAGAAATGGCGGCGCAGCTTCAGGATCGGCTTCTCGATGCAGTGCCAGGAGAACGCCGCGAACGCCGTGATCAGCACCAGCGCGACGGCGAACTGGACAATCAGCGACGCATTCGGCAGCCACACTTTCACCACCTGCTGCATCGGAAAGCCGTACAGATAGATGCCGTAGGAGTAGTCGCCTTTCGAAAACAGCGGCAGCCGCGGCAGATTGGAGACGCCGAGGAACACGGTGATATAGATCAGCGCCGGCGCGATGATGGCATTGAGGACGGGCTGGGTCATCCAGGCCGCCGGCCCAAGCAGTGCTGCGCCGAGGCAGAGCGCGCAGCAGGCGGCGAGAATCCGCCCGTCATAGGGAATGCGGTCGCGGTAGAGGTAGACCACGATGGCGAGCAGACAGGCGACCGGCAATTTCGCACCGCGTCCGAGAAACAGCGCCGTGCTGAAGATCTTGTCGTACAGCGTGCCCGCAACGCCGGGAGGGAGTTGCGACGGATTGGCGGTATGCCCTGTGAACTGCACGGCAAAGCCGATGCCGACCAGAATGACAACGCCAAGCACAATCAGTAGCGGCCTGCGCAGCAGCCCCAGGGCCATGATGACCGCCATCACAGCGTAGCAGCCGTATTCGAACGGCACGGTCCACAGCGAACTGTTGACCTCCGGCGCGGGATTGCCGTTGAACACGCCCGGCAGCGTGTAATTCACCAGGCCGACGACGTTCGTAAAGTA
Organism: Bradyrhizobium sp. INPA03-11B; assembly: GCF_040446015.1. Classification (NCBI taxonomy): domain Bacteria; kingdom Pseudomonadati; phylum Pseudomonadota; class Alphaproteobacteria; order Hyphomicrobiales; family Nitrobacteraceae; genus Bradyrhizobium; species Bradyrhizobium sp. INPA03-11B. The sequence goes on along the minus strand of NZ_JASGSR010000009.1, from coordinate 3,175 downwards.
TTTCCAGGTGCCGGCGCTGGTGAAATAGTCGGAGAGCGGCAGCGTGGTGAAGATCGGCCCGAGGATCAACGCCGACAGCACGATCTCGACCGCGAGCGCCGGAATGATCCGCAAGCCGCGATTGATCAGGAATTCCTTAACGCTGAGCCGCAGCCCGCTTGCGGCGATCAGAAACCCGCTCAGCGCGAAAAACATCACGAGGATCGCAAATTGCGGAAACCAGAGGATCCACGTCGGATCGGAATCGCCGCGACAGGTGGCAACATAGGGCGTATGCCCCGCGACCACCGAGATCGCGAGCGCAACGCGGAGAAAATCGAACCCGGGACCAAAGCCTTTCTGCCGATCCAGCATGCTCCCGATCGAAGGCGCTGGCATGATTTCCACTCCATTCCGAACCACGCCTTCGGACAGCAAGGGCCGTGCCAGGAAAAATGTCTTGGGACGGGACACCTCCCGGCAACCCGCCCTTAACCGTTCGACGAAACACGGACGAAACAAACCCCTAACGGCACGAAACCATTTTGGCGATTTCGTGCAAACGTCCTGAAACGCCTCATCTGTACTGGTTTGAGCCAACGACGCGCCGGAACTGGCGCGCAGGGCGCAAACAACAGGGGTCGACAATGTTCAATTCCATCAAGCTGAACGCACGTCTCGCTGCCGCCGCCTTCGGTGCGCTGGCGATTGGCACCGTTGCCTTCTCGAATTCCGCTGCGGCCGCTCCGCTGCCGATCTTCCCCTTCATCCTGACGCCGCCGACCGAGGCCGTGCAGCCGCCGGTGCAGTCGATGCCGCAGGCGCAGGAAGAAGACCGTTCCGTCGAATTGCCCGCCCGTCTGCGCCGCCAGGTCGTCGTCTATCCGACCCGCGAAGCGCCCGGCACCATCATCATCGACACCCCGCACACCTATCTCTATCTGGTGCTCGGCAACGGCCAGGCGATGCGCTACGGCATCGGCGTCGGCCGCGACGGCTTCACCTGGTCGGGCACCCAGACCATCACCAAGAAGGCGGAATGGCCGGATTGGACCCCGCCGCCGGAAATGATCGCCCGCCAGCCCTATCTGCCGCGCCACATGGCCGGCGGCCCCGGCAACCCGCTCGGCGCCCGCGCCATGTATCTCGGCGGCACCGTGTACCGCATCCACGGCACCAACGCGCCGGAGACGATCGGCACCCACGTGTCGTCCGGCTGCCTGCGCCTCACGAATCAGGACGTCGCCGACCTGTATTCGCGGGTCAGCGTCGGCACCAAGGTGATCGTGCTGCCGATGACCGACCGCCGCGCCGATCTCGGCTCGGCCGTCCGCTAAACCCGACATATTCAGACATCGACGACGGCTCCGGCATCATGCCGGGGCCGTTGTCGCGTTCACAATCGTTAACGCAGGGATCGTTAACGTCTGGGTGATCGCGGGCGGGCGGCGGGCTTCCGCCCCTGAAGCAGCTTGATCCCGCCACACTGGCGCCCTCGTCGGGGGGCCTGTACAACCCGTCAAGTTGATTTTCATCCGGGGGGACGATGCGTCTACCGATGCATCCAAGGACAATCGCGCTCGGGCTCACGGTGGTGCTGGTCTCGTTCGCGATCAGCCTCAAGGCCATGGACTGGCTCGCGCCGAGCCTCACCGTGCAGACGCCGCCGCTCGTGCAACTGCCGCCGCTGCCGCAGGCGCCGCGCTCCTCGACGGTCGTGGCGCAGGTCTCGGTCGCGCTGTCGGCGATCCGCGATGCCGCCGAACGCGGCGCGCCGAAGACCTTCGGCGGCAAGGCCGACAACCCGGTCCAGCAAATCCTGCAAAATGCCGACATCGGCTGGACCGCGTCGCGCGGGCCGATCGCAGCCACTGGCGCGCAGGACGTGCTGACGCTGACGACCCCGATCAACGGCACGCTCAAGGTCACCGGCTCGCTGTCGGATAAGGCGACCGGCGCCGTCACCAACGCGCTCGGCAACCTGCTCGGCGGCAACGTCGCCAAGCAGATCGGCGCCGTGAACATCAAGAACATCAACGCCAATGCCGACATCAAAGGCAGCGTCACGCTGACCGCGCGGCCAAAGCTCGGCGCGTCCTGGCGGATCGAGCCGAACCTGCAGGCGCAGGTCAATCTCGGCGACACCGGCCTGTCGGCCGCCGGCGTCCGCATCAGCGTACCGGCCCAGGTCAAGCCTGTCATCGACAAGGCGGTCGCCGACCAGATCTCCGTGGTCGAGGCGCGGTTGCACAACGACCCGGTGTTCCAGAACACCGCACGCACGCAATGGACCAAGGCCTGCCGCTCGATCCCGCTGCAGGGCACCGGCGGCACCGCATCGATGCCGCCGATGTGGCTCGAGTTGCGGCCGACCCGCGCGATCGCCGCGCAGCCGAAGGTCGATGCGTCCTCGCTGATCCTGACCATGGGGATCGAGGCCGAGACCCGGATCACGGAGACGCAGACCACGCCGAACTGCCCGTTCCCCGACAAGCTCTCGATCGTGCCGCCGATGCCGAGCCAGGTCTCGGTCGGCCTGCCGGTCGACATGTCCTTCACCACGCTGACGCAACTCGTCGAGGCGCAGCTGAAGGGCAAGACCTTCCCCGAGGACGGCTCCGGCCCGGTCGACGTCACCGTCAAGAGCGCGAGCATCGCCGCCTCCGGCGACCGGCTTCTGATCTCGCTTCTGGTGCACGCCAAGGAGAAGAAGAGCTTCTTCGGCCTCGGCGCCGAGGCGACCGTGCACATCTGGGGTCGGCCGCGGCTCGACCAGGCGGCGCAGACGCTGCGGCTCGCCGACGTCGAGCTGGCGGTCGAGTCCGAGGCCGCGTTCGGCCTGCTCGGCGCCGCCGCGCGCGCGGCGATCCCGCACATGCAGCAGGCGCTCGCCGACCGGCTGGTGGTCGACCTCAAGCCGTTCGCGAGCAACGCGCAGCGCAAGATTGCCGCCGCCATCGCCGACCTGCAGAAGAACGAGGAAGGCATCCGGGTTGACGCCGACGTCAACAGCATCCGCCTTGCCGGCATCGCGTTCGATTCGAAGACGCTCCGGGTGGTCGTGGAAACCGACGGCACCATCAAGGCCGCCGTCACCGCGCTACCGGCGCTGTAGCTAGATTGTCACGCGAGTAGACTGGATAGCAGCCGCGACGGCGGTTGAGCCCCCTCTCCCGCTTGCGGGGGAGGGTTGGGG
>NZ_JASGSR010000099.1:30575-30716 GCF_040446015.1 Bradyrhizobium sp. INPA03-11B | reverse complement strand
GCCCATCCATGCTGGCCTCCGCCCAGCCAGCATGGTGAATCAGAAACTCACTGATTTGGGAATCCCAAATCGATTCAACTTAACCCCATCCCGCTTTAGTCCACATCCGTCATCACCCGCGAAAGCGGGTGATCCAGTATT
>NZ_JASGSR010000099.1:0-30477 GCF_040446015.1 Bradyrhizobium sp. INPA03-11B | reverse complement strand
TTCCAGAGGCATTCGTTATCGACGGAGAAGCCGCGGCGTACTGGATCGCCCGGTCAAGCCGGGCGATGACACCGCAGCCGCAGCGGCGCGAGCATTCGAGGAGCTTGGGCCGGTGCGAGTTTAGCCCACATCTGTCATCACCCGCGAAAGCGGGTGATCCAGTATTCCAGAGGCATTCGTTATCGACGGAGAAGCCGCGGCGTACTGGATCGCCCGGTCAAGCCGGGCGATGACACCGCAGCTGCAGCGGCGCGAGCATTCGAGGAGCTTGGGCCGGTGCGGGTTTAGCCCACATCTGTCATCACCCGCGAAAGCGGGTGATCCAGTATTCCAGAGACGTTCGTTATCGACGGAGAAGCCGCGGCGTACTGGATCGCCCGGTCGAGCCGGGCGATGACACCGCAATTGCGGCACGCCCTACTTCGCCACCACGCTCCACTTGGTGACGATGGCTTCGCTCATCTCGCCGGCGTCCTTGGCGCAGGCGACCTCGTCGACCTTCACCGAGATGGCCTTGCCGGAGAGGCTCTTGAGCTGCGCGGCCTGGGCGTCGTTGGTCGGAATCAGCTGAAAAGTTTCCGGCCCGGTTTCGAGATTGCACAGACCGTTCGGCGGCGGCAGGCGGCGCGGCTCGCTGGTGATCTGGTAGGTCGCCACGCGCTTGCCGCGGTTCTTGGCATCGCGCACCTTCATGACGCCGAGTTCCCCCGACAGCACGTCGCCGGCGTGGATCATCTTGCCGGGCTTCTGCGGCGCATCGCTCTGCTGCGCGATCGCGCCGGGCGCGACGAACATTGCCGACAGAAACGCAAAGCCCAAGCGTACGCCGAATCGGTGTGCCGTCATTTTCACTGGTTCCGTATTTGATTCGTCAGAGCGTGAACGACCGTCCCCGAATCGTCATCCAACCCTATCATTTTGTTTAAGCGCGATCTTTTCGACTTGTGACTGATCGCTTCGCAAACACTGCCGCGTCTGGCCTTCGAGCGCGCTACGGCGCGATGAGATTAGGTTGCATCGTCATCGCGCCTTAGCTCTTTGTTTGAGCATGATCGTTTCGGAAAACCGCTTCGCACTTTTCCGGATCATGCTCTAGAACAGCGTCCGCTGCCGCATCGCAGCCGATAGCGTACCTTCGTCGAGGTAATCAAGCTCTCCGCCGACCGGCACGCCATGCGCCAGCCGCGTCACCCGCACATTGGCTTCCGCCAACAGGTCGGTGATGTAATGCGCGGTGGTCTGGCCATCGACGGTCGCATTCAAAGCGAGAATGATCTCGCTGACCTCGGGCGCGTGCGCGCGTGCCACCAGCTGATCGATGGTGAGATCCTGCGGACCGACGCCGTCGAGCGGCGACAGCGTTGCGCCGAGCACGTGATAGCGGCCGTTGGTCGCATTGGCGCGTTCCAGCGCCCAGAGATCGGCGACGTCGGCGACCACGACGATGATCGCGGGATCGCGGCGCGGATCGGTGCACACCGTGCAGGGGTTTTGTGTATCAATGTTTCCGCAGGTCTTGCAGACCTGGATCTTGTCGATCGCGACCTGCAGCGCCGCGGTCAGCGGCGTCATCAGCGCTTCGCGTTTCTTGATCAGATGCAGCGCCGCGCGCCGCGCCGAACGGGGACCTAAGCCCGGCAGCCGCGCCAGCAGCTGGATCAGGCGTTCAATCTCGGGGCCGGCAACGCTTGCAGCCATTAGAGCATGACCCGGAAAAGTGCGAAGCGGTTTTCCGAAAAGGCCATGCTCAAACAAAGAGCTGAAGCACGATGATTCATCTCGATCTCGCTGCGCTCTAGGTCGGACCAAATCCCGGCGGCAGGCCGAGCCCGCCGGTGAGTGCCATCATCTTCTCCTGCATCGCCGTCTCGGCCTTGCGGCGGGCATCGCCATGCGCGGTGACCAAGAGATCCTCGAGCACCTCGCGCTCTTCCGGCTTCATCAGCGACGGATCGATCTTGATGCCCTTCACTTCCATCTTCGCGGTCATGCGCACGCTGACCAGGCCGCCGCCGGAAATGCCCTCGACCTCGACATTGCCGAGTTGCTCCTGCATCTCCTGCATCTTGGATTGCAGCTGCGCTGCCTGCTTCATCATGCCGAGAAAATCAGCCATGTGTGCGTTCCTGTAATCGGATCAATCGTCGTCGCCGTCGGAAGTTTCAATCGGGTCTTCACCGGTCGCATCCGCCACCGGAACCTCGGCGGCAAGGCGGCGGACCTCGATCACCTTGGTGCCGGGAAAGCGCGCCAGCACCTCCTGCACGCGCGGATCGGCCTCCGCCGCGCGCTGGTGCTCGCTGCGCGCCAGTTCGTTCTGCGAACGCACCGTGGGCTGCCCGGCCTCGTTGGAGATGATCACGGTCCAGCGCCGCCCGGTCCACAGTTCGAGCTTGCGCGACAGATCGGTGACGAGCGCGCGCTGCGCCTTCGGCTCGAGCGCGATCTCGAGCTGGCCGTCCTCAATGCGCACCAGCCGCACGTCGGCCTCCAGCGCGCTCTTGGTCATGATGTCGCGCTTCTCGCCGGCGAGCGCGATCAGCTGCGGAAAGCTCGTGATCCGAAGCGTCGGGGCAGCATCGGCGACCGGTGCCGCCATTTGGGGACGCGCGGCGAGATCGGCACGCGGGGAAGCCTGCGGCGCGCGCACCGGCGCCGACGGCATTGCCGATATCGCCGAGGTCGGCGCGCCGCGTGACGGTGACGATGCGGCGGAACCTGACGTCGCGGGCGCCGCGCCGCCGCCATTCTGCTCGATCATCCGGATCGCCTCATCCGGCGTCGGCAAATCGGCGACATAGGCGATCCGCACCAGCACCATCTCGGCGGCAGCCGCCGGGCGCGTCGCGGTCTGCACCTCGGCGATGCCCTTGAGCAGCATCTGCCACATCCGCGACAGCACCCGCATCGACAGCTTTGCGGCGAACTCGCGCGCCCGCACGCGCTCGGTCTCGCCGAACGCGACATTGTCGGCCGTTGCCGGAATCGCCTTCACGCGGGTGACGAAATTGACGAACTCGGCAAGGTCGGACAGCACCACCACCGGATCGGCGCCGACATCATATTGCGCGCGGAATTCGGTGAAGGCGGCGGCGAGATCGCCGCGCGCCAGCGAATCGAACAGGTCGATCACGCGGGTGCGGTCGGCGAGGCCGAGCATCTGCCTGACCGCGTCGGCCTTCACATTGCCGGCGGCATGCGCGATCGCCTGATCGAACAGCGACAGCGAATCGCGCACCGATCCCTCGGCGGCACGCGCAATGATGCCGAGCGCCTCGGGCTCGACCTCGACGCCTTCCTTGGTTGCGATATTGCCGAGATGCTTCATCAGCACGTCGGCCTCGACGCGGCGCAGATCGAAGCGCTGGCAGCGCGACAGCACCGTGATCGGAACCTTGCGGATTTCGGTGGTGGCGAACACGAACTTGGCGTGCTCCGGCGGCTCCTCTAGCGTCTTCAGGAAGGCGTTGAACGCCGCCGTCGACAGCATGTGGACTTCGTCGATGATGTAGACCTTGTAGCGCGCGCTGGCCGGCGCATAGCGCACGCTGTCATTGATCTGACGGACATCGTCGACGCCGGTGTGGGACGCGGCGTCCATCTCCAGCACGTCCATGTGCCGGCTTTCCATGATCGCCTGGCAGTGCACGCCGAGGTCGGGCATGTGGATGGTCGGCCCCTGCACCGAGCCGTCCGGCTTGGCGTAGTTCAGGGCACGGGCGAGGATGCGCGCGGTGGTGGTCTTGCCGACCCCGCGGACGCCGGTGAGGATCCAGGCCTGGGGAATTCGCCCGGTCTCGAACGCATTCGAGACGGTGCGGACCATGGCCTCCTGGCCGATCAGGTCCTCGAAGCTGGAAGGGCGGTATTTGCGGGCGAGAACGCGGTAGGGCTTGGCGGTATCCGGCGCGCCGCCGAGATCGAAGCCGCTCTGGCCTGCGCCGTCGGACGGTTGGGAGGGGGCGCCAGCGTCATTCATGCGTCGATCCGCAACGTTAAGGGTCTCTTGCAGCCGGCGTGCGGATGAGAGCCGAAATCGAGCGCCGGGCGCGGAGACCGCCATTCCAGCGCGATTCGCTCGGAAAAACAGGTAGGAGACTGACGAGCGACCCGATCCGGACCTCGTTAGGGCTGCTTCCTTCCGGACCTGACCCGGTTGGCGAGTGGCTCGTCCACCGCCAATCTCCCGGTCCCTATTTGGGGCCAAAAGCGCCGGAAAGCAAGCGGCCTGACCGGCTTTGTGGGGCTTGGCTTTGCGGGGCTTGTCTGGGAACACGGAAAGGCATTATTTGCCCCCCATGCCCGCCTCCAATTGGTCGCTGCATTCGCAGCTCAAAAAAGACACCATCGACATCGGCGACCTGCCGTTGTGCAAGGTGCTCGTCATCAAGGATGCGCATTATCCTTGGCTGCTGCTGGTGCCGCGGCGCGACGGCGCGGTCGAGATCATCGACCTCGACGAGGTCGAGCAGGCGCAGCTGATGACCGAGATCACCCGCGTCTCGCGGGCGCTCAAAGAGGTCACCAAATGCGACAAGCTGAATGTCGCAGCCCTCGGCAACCTCGTCCCGCAGCTTCACGTCCATATCATCGCGCGCCGTACCAGCGACGCTGCATGGCCGCGTCCCGTTTGGGGCGTGATGCCGCCGCTGGCGCATGACGCCGAGGAAGTGCAGAATTTCATCAGCGCGCTTCGCCGCAAGATCTGGTTGGGTTGAATTTCAATGTCCGCATCCGATTCATTTCCGCTCGGCCAGCCGGCCTTCGTCACCCATGTGCTGGACCGCGCCGCGCATCTGCGCAGCAATGACGAGAAGCTGTTCGCGCTGGAGGGCCATCGCGAGGCGCGAGCCTATGTGATCTATCGCGACTCGCTGGTGGTGAAGCAGGAGGAAGGCGGCGCCCGCGCGCTGCTCTCGCTGGAAGAGGCCCGCAGCTACGGCGCCAATCCCGGCACGATCTTCCTGGGCTTGCGCGATGCGGCACCGATCTTCGGCATGGGAATCGCGCCGCAGGCGGCCGAGAAGCTGGTCGGGCGCGCCGACGTTGCGATCACCGAATTGCGCGGCATGGCGATGCAGGGCGTGGTGCCGCCGGAGCAGCTGTCGGCGATCGCGATGGCGAAATCGATGGTGACCTGGCATCAGCGCCACGGCTTCTGTCCGAACTGCGGCACCCGCACGGCGATGCGAGAGGGCGGCTGGAAGCGCGAATGCCCGAGCTGCAAGGCCGAGCATTTTCCGCGCACCGATCCGGTCGTGATCATGCTGGTCACATCAGGCGACAAGGTGCTGCTCGGCCGCCAGAAGCAGTTCATGCCCGGGATGTATTCCTGCCTCGCCGGCTTCGTCGAGGCCGCCGAGACCATCGAGGACGCGGTGCGGCGCGAGATTTTCGAGGAGTCCGGCATCCGCTGCACCGACGTCAATTATTACATGACGCAGCCCTGGCCCTACCCGTCATCGCTGATGATCGGCTGCACCGCGCGCGCGACCAACGAGGACATCGTGGTCGACCGCACCGAGCTGGAAGATGCGCGGTGGTTCGACCATGCCGAGGCGGCGCTGATGCTCAAGCGCCAGCACCCCGACGGCCTCGCCGGCCCGCATCCGTTCGCGATTGCCCATCATTTGCTCGGCCGCTGGGTACACCACCGAAACCCGTTGGACCAATAACGGGAACCGGACATCGTTCTGCCGATTAGACTGGACAATGATTGTGCCAGTTGGAGCATGATCCGGAAAAGTGCGAAGCGGTTTTCCGAAAAGATCATGCTCAAACAATGAGCTAGAGCGCGATGACGATCATCGCGCTTGGAACCATTGCCACGGACCCCTGCATGAATTTTCAAGACGGCGCCCCGAAAGTCCCGCCCCGCATCCTCTGCATCGGCCTGCCGGTGCGCGACCTGACCTTCCGCGTCAACGTTCCGGCGCGCGGCTCCAAGGAGAATGCGACGCATTTCGACGAGATCTGCGGCGGCAACGCGCTGAACGCCGCGATCGGCATCGTCCGGCTCGGCGGCCGCGCCTCGATCTGCGGGCCGATGGGTGATTCGCGGGAGACCTCGAGCCGCTACATTTTCGACAAGCTGGCCGAGGAAGGCATCGAGACCAACCATCTGATCCACATGCCGGACCTGGTCACCCCGATCTCGGCGATCATGATCGACGACACCGGCGAGCGGACCATCGTCACGTTCCGCGATCCCGAGCTCTGGAAGGTCAAGCTGCCGCCGACCGAGCTGCTGCTGGAGGATTGCGCGGCGATCCTGACCGAGAGCCGGTGCGCCCCGTTCTGCACCGAGCTGTGTGCCGAGGCCGTCAGGCGCGGCATTCCCGTGGTGGTCGACGTCGACCGTGCGATGTCGATGCGGGAAGGGCTGCTCACCGCCTCCTCCCATCTGGTGTTTTCCAGCGAGCCGCTGCAGGAGACCGCCGACGTCACCGACGACGGCCAGGCGCTGCACAAGCTCGCCAAGCTCACCCCCTCCTTCCTGGCCGGCACCCGCGGCCCGAAGGGCACGATCTTTCTCAATGAGCAGGGCGAGCTCGAGGAGAGCCCGGCCTTCCCGGTCCATACCGTCGACACGCTCGGGGCCGGCGACGTCTTCCACGGCGCGTTTGCCCTCGCCATCACCGAGAAGCAGGAGCTGCGGCAGGCGCTGCGCTTTGCGTCCGCCGCGGCAGCACTGAAATGCACCCGCTTCGGCGGCGCTTATGCCGCACCGCAACGTACTGAAGTTGAAGCGTTTTTGGGCGAACACGCCGACGCCCGGCCGGCCTGACCGGTCACGAATCGCTTGATTTGGAAGATTCTTCTCTATATGAGGGATATAGAACCTTCATGTGGAACTTTCTTCTATGACCGACGTCGCCGTTCAGCTTCATGACAACAACCGCCGCCTTGACGCGATCGATCGCAAGATCCTGACCGTGTTGCAGGAGGATGCCTCGCTCTCCGTCGCCGAAATCGGTGACCGGGTCGGGCTGTCGTCGACCCCATGCTGGAAGCGCATCCAGCGGCTGGAGGCCGACGGCGTGATCCTGCGCCGCGTGGCGCTGGTCGATCAGAACAAGATCGGGCTCGGAATCTCGGTGTTCGTCTCGGTCGAGAGCGCCGACCATTCGGAAGCCTGGCTGCGCAAATTCGCCGACGCGGTCAGCGCCATGCCCGAGGTGATGGAGTTCTACCGGATGGCCGGCGACGTCGACTACATGCTGCGCGTCGTGGTCGCGGACATGCAGGCCTACGACGTGTTCTACAAGAAGCTGATCTCGGCCGTGCCGCTGAAGAACGTCACCTCGCGCTTTGCGATGGAGAAGATCAAGTCGGTGACGGCGCTGCCGGTGCCCGCGGCGTAACCGCCGCCGCTCTCATACGAACGTCGATACGCCCCCAGGTAGTTCGCCTGCACGGCATTTACCGGAAGTTAGCGCCAGCAGCGGTATTGTGCTGCCATGGTGCCGGGGGAGATCATCCCAGCGAGCCGACGGCCCGCATGGCTGGGCGCGGCTGCATTGCTGATTGCGAGCTGGATCGCGATCGCAATGCTGTCGTTGCAGGTGCGTGCGGGCAGCGACGTGGTGGCCGTGGCGTTTCCGCCGTGGTGGCGCGCCGAGCGCGCGCTGATGGCCGCCGCGTCCGCCAATGCGTCGATCGTTCGGATGACCGCCATTCCGGCCCTGCTGGTGGTGCGGCCTGACCGCGATGGCGGGCTGCGCCGGCTGTACGAGGCGGGCGCCCTGCTGACTATGGATCCGCAGGCGATCGCTGGCTGCTTCAAGGCGAACGACGATCTGGGGGTTGGGAATGACCTTCGAAGGCGATGAAATGGCCGCCCTGCGCGAGACGGCCAGCAAGATCCTGCTCGTGGTGCTCTGGCTGCACGTTCCGATCGCAGTCATCGTCGGGATGTCGCTGCACACCGACTGGCTGATCCCGGCCGGCTTCATGGTCGCGATGGCGCTCGCCGCGACCGCCTCGTGGCGCATGTCGGGGAACGGCGTTTCGACCCGCCTGATCGTTGCCGTGGCCCTGATGGGTGGCGTGTCGATGCTGGTCTACCAGTTCGCCGGCCAGCGCTGGCAGGTCGACATGCACATGTACTTCTTCGCCGCGCTGGCGTGCCTGGTCGCCTATTGCGACTATCGGCCGATCGTCGCCGGCACCGCGGCCGTTGCCCTGCATCATTTGACGCTGAACTTCATCCTGCCGGCCGCGATCTATCCCGGCGGCGCCGATTTCGGCCGCGTCGTTCTGCACGCCGCGATCCTCTTGATCGAGGCCGGCGTGCTGATCTGGCTCGCGCATACGCTTGCCGAACTGTTCAAGACGTCGGCGCAGAAGGCGGCCGAAGCCGAGGCCGCCGGAGCCGCGGAAGCCCGCGCCAATGCCGAACGCCTTGAGGCCGAACAAGCCAAGCAGAACCGCGATGCCGCGCGGCGCGAGCTCGCTGCCGGCTTCGAGCGCAAGATCGGCGAGGTCGTCGAGGCAGTCGCGGTGGCGGCGAACGCAATGCAGGGCCTCTCGGCAACGATGAACGGCAGCAACGCGGAAACCATGCGCCAGGCCACCGCCGCCGCCTCCGCATCGACGTTGGCCTCAAGCAACGTGGAAACCGTGGCGTCGGCGACCGAGGAGCTGACGGCCTCGATCAACAGCATCGCCGAGCAGGTGACGTGCTCGGCGCGGATCGCCGCCAAGGCCGCCGACGAGGCACGCCGCACCAACACCGTGGTCCAGGGTCTCGCCGCCGGCACGCAGAAGATCGGCGAGGTGGTGACGTTGATCCAGAGCATCGCCAGCCAGACCAACCTGCTCGCCCTGAACGCGACCATCGAGGCGGCGCGCGCCGGCGAGCATGGCCGCGGATTTGCGGTCGTGGCGAGCGAGGTCAAGGCGCTGGCCAGCCAGACCGCCAAGGCAACCGAGGAGATCTCGGTTCAGATCCAGGATATCCAGAACGCGACCGGTGCCGCCGTCAGCGCGATCGGGACCATCGGCACCACCATCGCGGAAATCGACCACGTCTCCGGCGAGATCGCCGCCGCCGTCGATCAACAGGGCGCGGCGACCCGCGAGATCTCCAGCAATTTGCAGCAGGCCGCCGACCGCACGCGCGACGTCAACAAGGGCATCCTCAACGTCAATCGCGCCTCCGAACAGGCCGGCGGCGCCACCGCGCAATTGCTCGACGCGGCGAACGGCCTGACCTCGCAGTCGGAATGGCTGAAGACCGAGCTGGACCGCTTCCTGGCCTCGCTGCGGGCGGCGTGAGGACGGCGAGATCGTCGACCAGCCTCGCTGTCATCGCCCGGCTCGCCGCCTCCGCTAAAGCTTCGGCGCGCCAGGGACTCATGGCCTCGTCGAAGCCTTGGCGAAGACGGAACCGGGCGATCCAGTATTCCAGAGGCAGTTATTTTCGATCGAGAGGCCGCGGCGTACTGGATCACCCGGTCAAGCCGGGTGATGACAGCTTGCTTGGAGCGAGCCCCGCCTCAGATCTTCTGATTGTACTCGCCGACCTCGGGATGCGTGCGCAGCACCGAATCCATCGCCTCGAACATGTCGCGCATGCGCTGCTCGCTGACCGGGCTTTCCACCACGACCACGAGCTCCGGCTTGTTCGAGGATGCCCGCACCAGGCCCCAGCTGCCGTCCTCGACCGTGACGCGCACGCCGTTGACGGTGACGAGATCGCGGATGTTCTGGCCCGCGACCTGCGCGCCGTTCTGCTGCAATGTCTCGAAGTGCTTCACCACGGCATCGACCACGCCGTATTTCGCCTCGTCGGCGCAATGCGGCGACATGGTCGGCGACGACCAGGTCTTCGGCAGCGCGTCCTTCAGATCGGCCATCGACTTGCCGGGAGCGCGGTCGAGCATCTCGCAGATCGCGATCGCCGACACCAGGCCGTCGTCATAGCCGCGCCCGAACGGCTTTTTGAAGAAGAAATGGCCCGACTTCTCGAAGCCGGCGAGCGCGCCGAGCTCGTTGGTGCGGCGCTTCATGTAGGAATGCCCGGTTTTCCAGTAGACCGTGTTGGCGCCCTGCTTCTGCAACACCGGATCGGTCACGAACAGCCCGGTCGACTTCACGTCGACGACGAACTGCGCGTTGGCGTTGATCGCCGACATGTCGCGCGCCAGCATGACGCCGACCTTGTCGGCGAAGATCTCCTCGCCGGTGTTGTCGACCACGCCGCAGCGGTCGCCGTCGCCATCGAAGCCGAGGCCGACATCGGCCTTGTGCGCCAGCACCGCATCGCGGATCGCGTGCAGCATCTCCATGTCTTCCGGGTTCGGATTGTATTTCGGGAAGGTGTGATCGAGCTCGGTGTCGAGCGGAATCACCTCGCAGCCGATCGCCTCCAGCACCTGCGGCGCGAATGCGCCCGAGGTGCCGTTGCCGCAGGCCGCCACCACCTTCAGCTTGCGCTTCAGCTTCGGCCGGCTGGTGAGGTCGGCGATGTAGCGCGCCGGATAATTCTCGTGAAACTGGTAGGAGCCGCCGGCCTTGTTGTGAAACGCGGCATTGAGCACGATCTCTTTCAGCCGCGTCATCTCGTCGGGGCCGAAGGTGAGCGGACGGTTGGCGCCCATCTTGACGCCGGTCCAGCCGTTGTCGTTGTGCGAGGCGGTGACCATCGCGACACAGGGCACGTCGAGATCGAACTGCGCGAAATAGGCCATCGGCGTCACCGCGAGGCCGATGTCATGCACCTTGCAGCCCGCCGCCATCAGGCCCGAGATCAACGCGTATTTGATCGAGGCGGAATAGCCGCGGAAATCGTGACCGGTGACGATCTCTTGGCGGACGCCGAGCTCCGCGATCAGCGCGCCGAGCCCCATGCCCAGCGCCTGCACTCCCATCAGGTTGATCTCCTTGTTGAACAGCCAGCGCGCGTCGTATTCGCGAAACCCGGTCGGCTTCACCATCGGCTCGGATTCGAAGGCATAGGTGTTCGGGACCAGCACGGATTTCGGCTTGGGAAACATCAGAAACGGCCTCGTGGAAATGCGGAGCAACAATGCCGCTGGCTTTAGCGAATGCATCGCCGCGGTGGAAGGCAGGATTGACGGCTTGTGGCTAATAATTGCGGCAGATTTGGCGTCGGCGAAACACCTGCACGGCGGCGCAATACGCCGCGCTGTTATGCCCTACGAGCTGCTTGACCGCTCATCGCTCCGACCCAGCATGGTTTCTGCAGGGGGTGTGGTGCCAGGCAAGGACAGGCAGGGCCGCCCCGACCGACAGACCGGCGCCCGGCGAAGACGATGGGCAAGCCGAACCGGAAGCGACCCTTCCGCGCCATCGCGCAAGCCATCCTTCAAGCACTTTGCCTTCAAGGACTTTGCCTTCAAGGACTTTGCCTTCAAGGACTTGCCTTCAAACATCCAAAGCCAACCCAGCCCTCTCTGCGAGGTGCGGTCACGCACGGGCTCACCCGAAGCTGTCCGCAATATCTGTAGGTGATGATCATGCCTGATTACTCTCTGGTGCCGGTGGACCATCAGCCGGATTTCGATGACTACTCGCTCGTTCCCGTTGACTACGATCCGTTCGCCGCGGATGGCCCTGCTCAACAGGCGCAGATTCAACAGCCGCCGACACCGACTCAACCAGCGCAGCCGCAAACCTCGCCGCAACAGCCCGCGACAGGAGCCGGTCAGCCCGGCCTCAACGGGCCGGCGACTGGCAATAACCCCAGCGGATCGGGTGGCGGCGCCGGTATCAAGCGCTTTGGCGGCGCCGAAGGTGGTGACTTTCCGAGCCGCAATGCGGGGATCGGCTTCGAAAGCGCGGAGAGCGCATGGGATGCTGCCCTCAAGGAAATGAAAGACCTTGGTGCCCAATATTACCCGGAAGAGACCAAGAGGAGAGGCTTTATCCCGGAGCTGGGCGTCGAAATCTTCAAACGCAACGGACTATACTATTACGATCAGATAGCGCGCGGGTACCAAGAAGGCGCGCTAGGCGGTGGCGTGGGGTTTGGCGATAGCGGTGCGGTCGCAAGAGGGCACATGCATTGGGATAGTCAGGATGAAAGTGATGGAGATAAAGCCAATGCGCGCGCTTACACTCAGCAAGTTCCAGACTACAATGCGTGGGTTGGATCTTGGTATGGGTACAAAATGTATTGGCATAACGGCAAGCCAATGGGCCCGGGGATGCCGGATTGGAATCGATACAAATATTGAGGCCTGTCGATGAAAACGGTCGCGCTCGCTGCAGCTTTATCGCTTCTATTTGCCAGTTCAACGTTATGTATGGCGAACTCCAGTCCCTGGTGTGCTGCGGATGTTGCGATTTTGAATTTCAAAAATTACAAAGGTCAAGATCTTGCAAGGATCGAGCTTCGTTCCCTCAAATCGGTTTGCGATCGTAACCCGGAAAAGGAAGGGTTTGGCGCAAAGTTGGAACGCTCGATGCGCATTGAACACAATGGGCAATGGACTGACGTGCCGAAAGCGTGTCTATCCGGTTTTTCTTTTGCGATGGATGGGCTAGCGGTGGAGGGTGACGATCACGGTCTGGGCATATCTCTTATTGGAAAATCGCCGGACAACGACGAGCGTGTAAAACGCTCGATATACAAATTGGGTGATGAGATTTCCTGTTATCAGATTGAGCGCTATCCGAATGTCGACGATCAGGATCACGAAATTAGGGAGTACAATAGGGACTTACAGTAGGTGCGCCGCGAGATCGGCTCGACACTCTGCGAAAGCGCCTCTGGTCTGACGTTGCCCGCGAACGTCTGGCGCAAATGCCGCGCCGTCGCGAAGATCGACTCGACTATCTTCTCATTCCCAAAATGTGAACAAATAGCGTTCTGAACGCTCTTGAGGCGACTTATATGTCCGCCTCATCAATTTCGACGGAATCTCCGCCGTTCCGAGGAGACGATCCGCCTCACAGAAGAAGACTTTCAGCGGAAGACCTGGTCAGTGGAAGATTTGGTCTGCGGAAGACCTGGACAGGGCTTTGATGCCAATCGGGCTTACTGCTCCAGCAGCAGCTTGCCGTTGGCGTATTCGAAGCGCTTCAGCTTCGACAGGAAGGACAGGCCGAGCAGGTTCTCCGACAGCGCCTCGTCCGGCAGCACCAGCGCGTCGACGTCGCGCACGGTGAGGCCGCCGATCTCGATCATGGCGATGTGGGCGCGGGCGGCCTTGATGGTGCCGTTGGCGGTGGTGACGCGCGAGGTGTAGTCGCCCGGCACCGGGCGCAGCCCGAAGCGCGCGGCCGAGGTCTCGTTCAGGGCCACCACGGAGGCGCCGGTGTCGACCATGAAGTTGATGCGCTGGCCGTCGATCCGGCCGTCGGTCGCGAAATGGCCGCGCGGGTCGGGCGCAATGCTGAATGTGCGGGCACTGGCCTGCGCCACCGTGACGGCGGGGGCGATGCTCTGCTTGGCGGTGGTCGCGGCGGCGGGCGACATCTTGCTGGCCATCTGGGCCATGAAGGTGCCCAGCCCGATCAGGATGGCCGCGAAAATCATCAGGTTACGCATGACACCATACTCGGAAAACCGAACACGCAATTTCACCACGCCGGACGCTGCGCCGCGAGCGAGGGCGGCAGCGCGAGACTGCCATTTTGGCGAAAAGGATGAGCGAAGGGTTAATGCGCACGCGCTGAAGCGGCCGAATGGCATCGGCCGCCCGATTTGCCGCCGTCAGGCGGCCTCTTAGGCAGTTCTGGCGACCGGGCTCGGCATCGCAACGCGCAGCGCGTAATAGACCGCGCCGGCGATTCCGACACCGAAGAACCAGCCATAGACCGCCCACCAGGACGGCAGGATCGAGGTGAAATTCGGCAGCACCGACGAGAACAGGGCACCGACCGCTGCTGCGATCAGGGCGCTGACGTTCCAGCCGTTCTGGAAGCGATATTCGCCGTGCTCCTGATACAGCGCCGGCACGTTCACGCGGCCTTTGGCGATCAGATAATAATCGACCATCATGATCCCGAAGATCGGCCCCATGGTCGCGCCGATCAGCCCGACGAACGAGGCGGCGCTGCCTTCCCAGGGCGCGAACGGATACAGCGCCAGCGCGATCAATGCTGCGATGTAGCCGCCCTTCTTGAAGTCGATCTGCCGCGGAAACACGTTGGAGAAATCGAACGCCGGCGAGACGAAATTGGCGACGACGTTGATGCCAAGCGTTGCGACCGCGAAGGTGACGGCGGCGAGCAGCGCCAGGAACCAGCTGTCGAACTTCGCCGAGATCTGGTCGGGATGCAGCAGCACCTCGTGATAGACGTTGAACGCCGCAATCGTGGTGACGCCGGCGACCAGCGAGAACAGGATCAGGTTGACCGGCAGGCCCCAGATATTGCCCTTGCGCAGCGCCTGCACGTCAGGCGCATAGCGCGAGAAGTCGCAGAAGTTGAGATAGAGCGCGGCGAAATAGGTGATCCAGGTCGCAGCGACGGCGCACAGCGCCGGGAACGAGCCGGGCACGCCTGGCACGCCGGCCTCCTTGGTCTTCTCCAACAGCACGTCCTGCGGGATCGGCGCGGTGAGCGAGATGCCGCCGGCCGCGATGCAGAGATAGATCGCAAGGATGAGCATCATCAGCCACACCGCAGGCCCGGCCCAATCCTGGAAGCGCCGCACCGTCTCCATGCCGCGCTGGATGATCAGCAGCTGCAGCGCCCAGATCACGACGAAGCAGATCACCTCGAGCGTGGAATGGCCGAGCATGTGGCTGGACTGGTGGAACGCCTTGAAGCTGTCGATCCGCGTCAGCAGCGCGACGATCGCGCCCGAGGCGGCCGCAGTCTGCGCGCCATACCAGAAACAGGCGACGATAGCGCGCACCAGCGCCGGAATGTTGGCGCCCCAGACCCCGAACGACGCGCGCGCCAGCACCGGATAGGGCACGCCGGTCCTGACCCCGGCATTGCCGATCAGGCTCATCAGCACGAAGATCACCAGCGAGCCGACGCCGATCGCGAGGATGAAGTTGACGAAGCTGCCGCAGAGCAGGAACAGGCTGGCGGCAAGATAATAGCCCCAGAGGCTGTGAACGTCGGAGGTCCAGACGTTGAAGATGCTGAAGGCGCCCCAGTTGCGTTCCCTGGCCGGCGCCAGGTCCTCGTTGTACAGCGACGGCGATGCGTTCTTGATCTCCATGGCAGCGTCCCCAATGTGCGAGCCCGTGATCCCATCCCAGCCCGCAAATCTAACCACCGTTTGCCAGCGCTCGCCAGAGCCAGACCTCCGAGATGTGAATCTTTGCGACCCGTCGTCCCTGCGCAAGCAGGGACCCATAACCACTAAAGGTCATAGTTGCGCGACGCTGTGGCCACAGCGGTCTTCAACGGCCCAACCCCGTGGCTATGGGTCCCTGCTTTCGCAGGGACGACACTGAATGTTTGGTGCTAATCGTGGGTCACCTAAGGAACTCGCAAAAAGTCAGGTGCCGCGTGGTTTCACGCGCCTGGTCGGCATCGCGCTGGCGGGATCTTCCGGCCAGGGGTGGCGCGGGTAGCGGCCGCGCAGGTCGGAACGCACCGCGGCGTAACTGCCGCGCCAGAAGCCCGGCAGATCGCGCGTCACCTGCACCGGCCGCTGCGCCGGCGACAGCAGCTCCAGCACCAGCGGCACCGCGCCCTTGGCGATCGAGGGATGGGTGTTGAGCCCGAACAGCTCCTGCAGCCTGACCGCAATGGTCGGGCCCTGCTCGGCCTCGTAGTCGATCGCAAGCTGCGTTCCGGTCGGCGCCTCGAAATGCGTCGGCGCCTCGCGATCGAGCCGCGCACGCAGCTCCCACGGCAGCAGCGCCAGCAGCGCGTCCGACAGGTCGCCGGCCGACAGATCCTTTAGCGCAGTCTTGTCGTAGAGCGCGCCCACCAGCCAGTCCTCGGCACGCGCGGCAAGCGCGGCATCCGACAGATCAGGCCAGCTCTCGTCTTCGGCCTTGCGCAGGAACATGACGCGGTCGCGCCATTGTTTCGAGTGCTTCGACCACGGCAAGCGGTCGAGGCCCGCCGCGATCAGGCCGTCGGCGAACACGCGCGCGGTCTCGGCCGATGGCTTGAGCGGCATGGGAGCTTCCGACAGGGTGATCGCGTGCAGCGAACGCCGGCGGCGCGCGCGCAGCGCCATCGCGCCGCGGTCGAACGTCACCTCCTCGACATTCTCGATCTGGTCGGCAAAGCGCTGCTCGATCTCGTCCTGGGTGATCGGCGCCGCCAGCAGGATGCGGCCGCTCGCGGCCGTGCCGGTCAGTTCGGCGACCGCGATAGTGGGCAGCCGCGCCAGCGCCGCGGTCTGCTCGACGGCGGCACCGCGGCCATTGGCCAGCACGAAGCTGCCGTTGCCGCGGTTCTTCGCGACGCGGTCCGGAAACGCGAAAGCCAGCATGACGCCGGTGGAGAGATCGCCGCTATCGGCAGACACTGCCTTTGCGGGCCCCCCTCCCCGGCCCTCCCCCACAAGGGGGGAGGGAGAAGAAAGTCTCTCAGACCTCCCCACCTGCGAGGCCCAGCGCGCGGCCATGTTGCGCGCGCTCGATGCGCGCTGCGAGCGGTCGCGACGGAACTGGTCGAGCCTGACGTCGAGATCGACGCTGTCGCCGCCGAGCCCGCGCTCGGTCAGCACGGCGGCGATCTCGGCCGCCTCCTCACCCATGCCGAAGCGCGCCGAATCCACGATCATGCGTGCCAGCCGCGGCGGCAGCGCCAGCGCGCGCAGGCTCTGGCCCTCTTCGGTGATGCGGCCATCGCCATCGAGCGCGCCGAGCTCCGACAGCAGCGATCGCGCTTCCTTCAGTGCCGGTCCCGGCGGCGGGTCGAGGAAAGCGAAGCCTGAGGGATCGCTGACGCCCCATTGCGCGAGGTCGAGCACCAGCGAGGACAGATCGGCCGAAAGGATCTCGGGCGCAGTGTAGGCCGGAAGCGACGCGGTCTGCGGCTCGTCCCAGAGGCGATAGCAGATGCCGGGCTCGATACGGCCGGCGCGGCCGCGGCGCTGATCGACCGCGGCGCGCGAGGCCCGCACCGTCTCGAGCCGAGTCAGCGCGATATCCGGCTCGTAGCGCGGCACCCGCGCCAGGCCGGAATCGACCACGATGCGCACGCCCTCGATGGTCAGCGAGGTCTCGGCGATCGAGGTCGCCAGCACCACCTTGCGAATCCCCTTCGGCGCCGGCGCGATGGCGCGATCCTGCACGGATGCATCGAGCGCGCCGAACAGCGGCACGATCTCGACCGCAGCGTCGTGCACGCGCTCAGTGAGAAACGTTTGCGTGCGGCGGATTTCGGCAGCGCCCGGCAGGAAGGCGAGCACCGAGCCGGCATCGGCGCGCAGCGCGGTCGCGATCGTCTCGGCCATCTGCCGCTCGATAGGCGCATCGACCTTGCGGCCGACGTAACGGGTCTCGACCGGGAAGGCACGGCCCTCGCTCTCGACCACAGGCGCGTCGCCGAGCAGCTTTGCGACGCGCGCGCCGTCGAGCGTTGCCGACATCACGAGGATGCGTAAGTCTTCGCGCAGGCCGGTCTGCGCGTCGCGCGCCAGCGCCAGCCCGAGATCGGCATCGAGCGAACGCTCGTGGAATTCGTCGAACAGCACCGCGGCGACGCCGTTCAGCTCGGGATCGTCGAGGATCTGGCGCGAGAAGATGCCCTCGGTGACGACCTCGATCCGCGTCGCCCGCGACACCTTCGAGCCGAAGCGGACCCGATAGCCGACGGTCTCGCCGGGACGCTCACCCAGCGTCTTCGCCATCCGCTCGGCGCTGGCGCGCGCGGCGATGCGGCGCGGCTCCAGCACGATGATCTTTTTGCCCTTGGCCCAGGGCGCATCGAGCAACGCCAGCGGCACGCGCGTGGTCTTGCCGGCGCCCGGCGGCGCGACCAGCACTGCGGCATTGTGGCGATCGAGCGTGCGGTCGAGCTCATCGAGCACGGCGTCGATCGGCAGCGGGCTATCGAAATGGTGCGGCAAGGAGTCTCATCGCAGGCCATGGCGATCGGCCAGCCTTGCGTCCTGTGGTTAACGAACGTCGGATTCTTTTAGGATTTCCGGGCCTCTTAGACCATTCGCCTGGTCCAGGGAACCGAGGACAGGGCCCAGGTTCGCTGGCACAGCCTTTGTACTGATAAAGGGGAAAGCAACCGATCGGGCCGATGATAGGGCCGATTACGCCGAAACGGGACAAGGATGACCACAAACGGCACAGCTGCTGCGACAGATCGCTCCCTTGATCGATCACTTGATCGATCACTTGGGAAAGCAAGCGTGCGCGTCGATTGGGTCGACTATGCCAAGGGCATCTGCATCATCATGGTCGTGATGATGCATTCGGTGCTGGGGGTCGAGAAGGCCGCCGAGCAGACCGGCTTCATGCATTATGTCGTGATGTTCGCCAAACCGTTCCGGATGCCGGACTTCTTCCTGATCTCGGGACTGTTCCTGTCGGTGGTGATCGACCGCGACTGGCGCACCTATCTCGACCGCAAGGTGATGCACTTCGCCTACTTCTATGTGCTGTGGGTGACGATCCAGTTCGGCTTCAAGGCGCCGTCGCTGGCCGCTGAGGCCGGTTGGGCCGAGGTCGGGCGGCAATACCTCGTCTCCTTCGTCCAGCCGTTCGGCACGCTGTGGTTCATCTATCTGCTGCCGATCTTCTTCGTCGTGACCAAGCTGACCCGTAACGTTCCCCCGCTCATGATCTGGCTGATCGCAGCCGCATTGGAGTCGGCGCACGTCACGACCGGCTGGTACGTGATCGACGAGTTCAGCGCCCGCTTCGTCTATTTCTACACCGGCTATTTCCTGGCCGATTACGTGTTCGCGCTGTCGGACCGTGCGCGCTCGCGGCCTGCGGTTGCCCTGCTCAGGCTTGGGCTCTGGGCGCTCGTCAATGGCGGCCTGGTTGCGCTCGACGTCAGCGAATGGCCGGTCGTCTCGCTGGCGCTCGGCTTTGCCGGCGCCTGCGCGATCATCGTGACCGGCACGCTGCTGGCACGGGCGCACTGGCTCGGCTTCCTGCGCTTCTGCGGCGAGCACTCGATCGTGATCTACCTCGCCTTCTTCCTGCCGATGGCCGCGACACGCACGGTTCTGCTGCGGCTCGATCTCATCCCCGACATTGGCTTGGTCTCGCTGATCGTGACCGCGGCCGGCGTCGCCGGCGCGCTCCTGATCTGGCGGCTGGCGCTGGCGGTCCGGGCCAATTTCCTGTTCGAGCGGCCCGACGCGTTCTGGATTGCCCCGAAAAAGGCAGCGGCCGCTTTGCAAGCGGCCGAATAGTGCCAAAAGTCATGGCGCGGATTCGTTCCAACCGGGGCTAAACCGGCCTCCTGGAATTTCCACCCGTTGAAATTACTGGATTTTCGGTCCCGAATGTTTCGTCGCCCCGCCGGCGACGAAACAATTCTCCCGGTCATGAAACCATTTTCCGCTTTTCGCGCAGACATCCGGAAACGGGCGGTAACTAGCTTTCTCCCAACGAACCGCCGCCCAACGGCGAACTGGGAGCCTGTCATGCCGAACGTCATCGCTATCAACGCCGCAGCCACGAAGCATATCGATGCTGCCCGCGCGACCTCGGATGAAACGCTGCTCGCGCGTATCGCCAAGAATCACCGCACCTCGATGCACACGCTTTATGCCCGTCACAACGTCCGGGTTTACCGCTTCGTGCTCCGCATGGTGCGCGACACCACGATGGCCGAGGACCTGGTCAGCCAGGTGTTCCTGGACGTCTGGCGCACCGCGGCCCAGTTCGAGGGCCGCTCGCAGGTCTCGACCTGGCTGCTGTCGATCGCCCGCTTCAAGGCGCTGACCGCGCTGCGCCAGCGCAAGCATGAGGACATCGACCAGGAAGACGTGCTGGAGATCGCCGATGGCGCCGACACGCCGGAAACCTCGCTCGATCGCGCCACCACCAGCGAGATCCTGCGCGCCTGCGTCGCCAAGCTGTCGCCGGCCCACCGCGAGATCATCAACCTGGTCTACTACCATGAGAAGTCGGTCGAGGAGGCCGGCCAGATCATTGGTATCCCGCAGAGCACGGTGAAGACCCGCATGTTCTATGCCCGCAAGCAGCTCGCCGACCTCCTGCGGGGCGCCGGCGTGGACAGCGTCGCGGCTTAAAGGAAAGCAAATTCAGATATTTAGGAGGAGATCAAGGAAACCGGGCAATTGTCCACGAAGCCAAAAAGTTCGGCGACGAAACAATTGAAACAATCGACGACATCACCCGGAAAAACGCGATCTCTATACCGATATCCAACGACGCGACGCCAACCCCAATTCACCGGACCAGTTTCGATACCTCCCTAGTTCTAACCTCCCAAGTAACCTCCAACGACCCGGCCGGGATGCCCCCCAGCCGGGTCGCTCTGTTTTGGGCGCGGCAACTTGCGATGGTGCGGCAGCGACGATACGCTCGCAGCGATGGAAGATCAGACAATCGCGCCAGACATCCTGCTGGAAGAGCGATATTCCCTTTGGTTGAGATTAGGCTTGGCCGATGTCGGGGCGTATCTCCTGATCGACGGCACGATCGGCTTCGCTCACAACGTGACCTTGTGGAACGTTGGAAAGCTGGCCGCGATCGGCCTTTTCTGCGGCTTTCTGATCTACCACACCCTGTTCGACAGCGACCTCGGCTGGATCATTCGTACGAACGAGATCCGGATCAGCAAGGCCTGGATCAACGGCAAGCGACGGACCGAGGTCGTGCACTTCAGCGAGATCGTCAACGTCGCAACCATTCGCGAATCGAACAGCGATGGTCCCGACCGTTTCTTTGTCCAGGTCGCGCTTGCGTCGGGCCAGGAGCTCAAATCGCCCTCACTTGCCAGCATGCAACGGGCGAACGACGTCAAGGTCGAGCTTGAAAAGCGCCTCAATGGGACGCGGGCTCCGCGGAGCGCATGACGTCGGCCTCACGCTGACGTGACGTCATCGGCGCCTGGACGGCCGTAACGGCCGCCCCGTCCCGGCGAAGAACATCAGGTGTACCCGGCACGGCCCTCTGGCGCGCCGGGACTTCTGATGGACGGACGACGATGCTCAGCCTTGCTCTTGCCCTGCTTGCCGGTGTCGCCACCGTCGCTGCCCCTTGCACCCTGCCGATGCTGCCGATTCTACTTGGGGTATCGATAGGCCAGACCGGCAAGGCGCGGCCTGCGATGATCGCGCTCGGCTTCGTGGTGTCATTCTCTGCGGTGGCATTGCTGCTGAGTGCGATCACGCGCACCTTCGATTTCGATCCCAACGCGCTGCGGACCGGCGCGGCCGTCCTGCTCGCGGGCTTCGGCCTGTTGATGATCTGGCCGGCGCCGTTCGAATGGCTGGCGATCCGGCTGACGGGTGCCGCCGGCAGCGTCGGACAGGCCGCGCCGTCGCAGAGCCTGTTCGGCGGCTTCGTGCTCGGCACCACGCTCGGCCTGGTGTGGACGCCGTGCGCCGGTCCGGTGCTGGGCTCGATCCTGACCATCGTCGCGACCTCGAAGGATACGGCGTGGGCGAGCCTGCAGCTCGTCACCTACGCGATCGGCGCCGCGATCCCGATGCTTGCCATTGCCTATGGCGGGCAGGCCGTCACCACCCGCGTGCGCAGCATGGCGCGGATCGCGCCGCGCCTGCAGCAAGGCTTCGGCGTCGTGATCATCGCCTTCGCCGCGCTGTCCTACCTGCAATACGACACGCTGATCGTGGCGTGGCTGACCCAATTCTATCCCAACGGCCAGATCGGCCTGTGAGCTCACAAGGAGGTATCGATGTCCCTGCGCTTGATTGCTGTATCCGCTCTGGTCGCCGGCCTTGGCCTCGGCGGCGCCGTGATCCCCGGCCTCTGCACCGAGTCCGACGCGCCGGCGCAGCCGGTGCCGCGGGCAGTTGCCATGACGACCGGACAGAGCCAGACCGCGCCCGAATTCGTCGGGATCAGCAACTGGTTCAATTCGCAGCCGTTGAAGCTGGCGGATCTGCGCGGCAAGGTCGTGCTGGTGGATTTCTGGACCTATGGCTGCGTCAACTGCGTCAACACGCTGCCGCACGTCACCCAGCTTTATTCAAAGTACCGGGATCGCGGTCTCGTCGTGATCGGGGTCCACACGCCGGAATTCCCGTTCGAGCATTCGGCTACCAACGTGCAGGCGGCGCTGAAGCGGCACGGCATCCTCTATCCGGTGGCGCAGGACAACAATTCGCAGACCTGGAACGCCTACGGCAACCAGTATTGGCCTGCGCAATACATCATCGACCAGAACGGCAAGATCGTCTTCCAGCATGCCGGCGAAGGCCAGTACGAGGAGATCGACCGCACCGTCGCCCGGCTGCTCAACGCCAATAGCTAAAGCCTGTTGAGATTGGGTTGAGCTGGAACGGTGTCGAATGTTCACCTCTCCCTTGGGAGAGGTCGATTTGCGCAGCAAATCGGGTGAGGGGTTAAGGTCTATCGAGAGATCAAGAGCCCTCACCCGGATTGCACTGGACGATGCTTCGCATCGCCATGCGCAATCCGACCTCTCCCCGACGGGGAGAGGTGAACCGAGACCGCACCAAGCCGATTCAACCAAAACTCATCCCGCTTTAGTTGGACATTCCGCCCTCTTTGTCGTCACACCTGGCGTGGTAAGGTCCAGCCCGGATCGACGACAGGTGGTGGATCATGTTCGAAGGCTGGGATGCGGTCGTACTCGCCCGCGCGCAATTCGCTTTCACGATGTCGTTCCACATCGTGTTTCCCGCATTCTCGATCGGGCTCGCGAGCTATCTCGCGGTGCTGGAAGCGCTGTGGCTCATCACCAAGCGCGAGGTCTACATCAATCTGTTCAATTACTGGCTGAAGATCTTCGCGGTCGCGTTCGGCATGGGCGTGGTCTCGGGCATCGTGATGTCCTACCAGTTCGGCACCAACTGGTCGTCCTTTGCCGACAAGACCGGGCCGGTGATCGGCCCGATGATGGCCTATGAGGTGTTGACCGCGTTCTTCCTTGAGGCCGGCTTCCTCGGCGTGATGCTGTTCGGCTTGTCGCGCGTCGGCCCGAAGCTGCATTTCCTCGCAACCCTGATGGTCGCGATCGGCACGCTGATCTCCGCGTTCTGGATCCTGTCGGCCAATTCCTGGATGCAGACGCCGGCCGGTCACGCCGTCAATGCCGACGGCCAGTTCGTCGCCGCCGACTGGCTCAAGGTAATCTTCAATCCCTCGTTCCCCTATCGCCTCGTGCACATGGTGCTGGCGGCCTACCTCACCACCTCGCTCGTGGTCGGCGCGGTCGGCGCCTGGCATCTGCTGCGCGACCAGCATCTGGCGGGTGCGCGCGTGATGTTCTCGATGGCGATGTGGATGGCAACGCTGGTGGCGCCGATCCAGATCCTCGCCGGCGACCAGCACGGCCTCAACACGCTGGAGCACCAGCCGGCCAAGGTGATGGCGATGGAAGGCCACTTCCAGAGCCACAAGGACGGCGCGCCGCTGATCCTGTTCGGCTGGCCCGACCAAAAAGATGCCAAGGTGAAGTACGCGATCGAGGTGCCGAAACTGTCGTCGCTGATCCTGAAGCATTCGCTCGACGCACCGCTCGCCGGCCTCGACACCGTGCCGCGCGAGAGCTGGCCGCCGGTGCCGATCACCTTCTGGGCGTTCCGCATCATGGTCGGGCTCGGCTTCCTGATCATGGGGCTCGGCCTGTTCAGCCTGCTGATGCGCTGGCGCGGATTGCTGTACCAGACGCCGCTGCTGCACAGATTCGCGGTCCTGATGGGCCCGGCCGGCTTCATCGCGGTGCTCGCAGGCTGGATCACCACGGAGACCGGACGGCAACCATTCACCGTCTACGGGCTGCTGCGTACAGTTGACTCGGCGTCGCCGCTGGCGGCGCCCGCGGTCGGCTCGTCATTGATCGCGTTCATCATCGTCTATTTCGCCGTGTTCACCGCGGGCGTGATCTACATCCTGCGCCTGATGGCGCAGCCGCCGCATCCCGGCGAGCAGGGCCCGACCAAGGATCTCCCCGCCCGCGCCGCCGGCATCACGCCGGCCGCGGGTGCGGCAGCTGTGGAGGCCGTGCGATGATCGATCTCGCCACTATCTGGGCCTTCATCATCGCCTTTGCCGTGTTCGTCTATGTCGTGATGGACGGCTTCGATCTCGGCCTCGGCATCCTGTTTCCGCTGTTTCCGCAGAAGACCGATCGCGACGTCATCATGAACACGGTGGCACCGGTGTGGGACGGCAACGAGACCTGGCTGGTGCTGGGTGGCGGCGGCATGATGGCGGCATTTCCGCTGGCCTATGCCGTGCTGATGCCGGCGCTCTACACGCCAATGATCGCGATGCTGCTCGGCCTCGTGTTCCGCGGCGTCGCCTTCGAATTCCGCTGGCGGACCCAGAAGGCGCGCAACAAATGGGATCTCGCCTTCGCCGGCGGCTCGCTGGTCGCGACGCTGGCACAGGGGATCGCGCTCGGCGCCATCCTGCAGGGCATCCATGTCGAGGGACGCCACTATGCCGGCGGCTGGTGGGATTGGCTGACGCCGTTCAGCGTGCTGACCGGCATCGCGCTCGTGATCGGCTATGCGCTCTTGGGCGCGACCTGGCTGGTGATGAAGACCGAGGGCGGGTTGCGCGAGCGCGCCTACCAGCTGAGCTGGATCTTGCTCGTCGCGATGCTCGGTGCGATCGGCGCCGTCAGCATCGCCACGCCGTTCCTGGCCGTGCAATACACCCAGCGCTGGTTCGCGTGGCCCAACATCATCCTCACCGCGCCGGTGCCGATCGCGGTCGCCGCCGTCACGGCGCTGCTGCTGCGCGCGCTCGGCAGCAAGAACGACCACCAGCCGTTCTTCCTGACGCTCGGGCTGTTCGCGCTGTCCTATGCCGGGCTCGGCATCAGCATGTATCCGTACATCGTGCCGCAGAGCATCACGATCTGGCAGGCGGCGGCGCCGGCGAACAGCCAGATCTTCATGCTGGTCGGGGTCTCGATCCTGGTGCCGCTGATCCTCGGCTACACCGCCTGGGCCTATTGGGTGTTCCGCGGCAAGGTGCGCCCCGGCCACGGATACCATTGATGTCACCTAACCCGAATCAGCGGCCGCTCGGCCAGCGCCTGCTGTGGTTTGTGGCGCTGTGGCTCGGCGGCGTCGGCACTGTGACGCTGGTCTCGTTCGCGTTGCGACTCTGGATCGCGCCGAAATGAGGCGGCCCGCGCCGCGTGCCACCGCCCCCATCGACAAAAAACGGAAGCATTACAGTGATCTAGTGTGACACCCGCCCTAAACTTGCCATCAAGCTGCCGCTGAGATTTGATGCTCGAGTTAAAAGTGGCGCATGATCTCATCGCCAAACCGCTCACACTTTGGCGGATCATGCGCGATTTGGGTGGAGCAACCATTGGCTGCGCGCCAACAAGGAGAGCTTTGCATGACGAAACTTCGTCACCTGGTCTGGATGTTGATCGCCGCGGGCGCGCTCGTGCTGTCGACGTCGCAAGGCTTCGCCCAGAATCGTCCAGATGCCGACGAGCCGGGCCTGATCGCCGATGACAATTACGAGCTCGACCCGGAATGGCAGAAGCAGGTCGTCTACTACCGGACCAATGAGGCGCCGGGCACCATCATCGTCTCCACCGCCGAACGCCATCTCTACCTCGTGCAAGGCAATGGCCGGGCGCTCCGCTACGGCATCGGCGTCGGCCGCGACGGCTTTCAGTGGCAGGGCCTCGTGACCATCACCCGCAAGGCCGAGTGGCCGGATTGGGTGCCGCCGCCGGAAATGATCGCCCGCCAGCCCTATCTGCCGCGCTTCATGGCAGGCGGCCCGGGCAATCCGCTCGGCGCGCGCGCGATGTATCTCGGCACCACGGTGTATCGCATCCACGGCACCAACCGGCCCGACACCATCGGCACCG
Source organism: Bradyrhizobium sp. INPA03-11B (assembly GCF_040446015.1). Lineage (NCBI taxonomy): Bacteria > Pseudomonadati > Pseudomonadota > Alphaproteobacteria > Hyphomicrobiales > Nitrobacteraceae > Bradyrhizobium > Bradyrhizobium sp. INPA03-11B. The sequence goes on along the minus strand of NZ_JASGSR010000099.1, from coordinate 4,584 downwards.
CGATCTCGTCCGGCTGCTTCCGCCTGGTCAACGCCGACGTCGCCGATCTCTACAACCGCGTTCCCGTCGGCACCAAGGTGATCATCCGCCAGAAGCCCGAACTGTAATCTCTACCTACCCGCCTTCGATATCCGACCTGCTTTTCCCCCGATCATTCGCGAGAGAGAACCCATGCGTACATTTCGAGGCGGCCTGACGATCGGGCTCGCGGTCGCCGCGCTGGTTGCGGCCGCCGCCATCACCTATGAGCGTTACGACACCCGCACGCTGAAGCGCACCGTCCGCCGCGGCGACGTGCTGTGCGGCGTCAACAAGGGCCTGCCGGGCTTCTCGATCCCGGACGACAAGGGCAACTGGACCGGCTTCGACGTCGACTTCTGCCGCGCGGTGGCCTCGGCGATCTTCGACGATCCGACGAAGGCGAGGTTCGTTCCGCTCGACGCCAGCGAGCGCTTCAAGGAGCTGCAGAACCGCAAGGTCGACATCCTGTCGCGCAACTCGACCTGGAGCATGTCGCGCGAGACCAATTACGACCTCTATTTCCCGGCGGTCGCCTATTATGACGGCCAGGGCTTCATGATCCCGCGCTCGCGCAACATCGATTCCGCGCTCGATCTGAACGGCAGCAAGGTCTGCGTGCAGGCCAACACCACGACGCAGCTCAACCTCGCCGACTATTTCCGTGCCAACAACATGAAGTACACGGAGATGAAGTTCGACAAGCTCGACGATGTCGTGAAGGCCTATGACTCTGGCCAGTGCGACACGCTGACCTCGGACGCCTCGCAGCTCTATGCGCTGCGGCTCAACCTCTCCAAGCCGAACGACCACACCATCCTGGCCGACATCATCTCCAAGGAGCCGCTGGCGCCGGTGGTGCGCTTGCGCGACGACGACTGGATGATGATCGTGAAGTGGACGCTCTACGCCATGATCAATGCCGAGGAACTCGGCATCACCTCGAAGAACATCGACGAGGCGTTGAAGTCGAAGAAGCCGGAGGTGATGCGGCTGGTCGGCACCGAGGGTTCCTATGGCGAGGATCTCGGCCTAACCAAGGACTGGGCGGTGCGCATCATCCGCCATGTCGGCAATTACGGCGAGGTCTACGACCGCAACGTCGGCGCCGATTCCAAGCTGAAGATCCCGCGCGGCATGAACCAACTCTGGAACGCCGGCGGCGTCCAGTACGCGCCGCCGATCCGGTGATCATTCTGCGGCGTCATTGCGAGGAGCGATAGCGACGAAGCAATCCATCGCTCCGCGCACGCGATGAAATGGATTGCTTCGCTTCGCTCGCAATGACGGGCGCACTCAAGCCGCCCTCACCGCCGTCATCACCCGCGAAAAGCGGGTGATCCAGTACGCCGCGGCTTCTCGGCTTAAGCACCACTGTCTCTGGAATACTGGATCGCCCGGTCGAGCCGGGCGATGACAGTTTTTGCGTGGCGACAACAGACGTGGCGACGATGATGCGTCGGCTCAGTAACCCTTGCCGCTCGCCAGCTGATCCGTGTGGAAATTGCTGTCGCCGAACAGTTCCTGGCAGACGCGGGCGCGCTTCATGAAGAAGCCGATGTCGAACTGGTCGGTCATGCCCATGCCGCCATGCATCTGCACGCCTTCCTGCACGGCGAGCGTGGCCGTGGTGCCGGCCCGCGCCTTTGCCACCGCGACTGCGGTAGCGGCCTTGTCGAGATCGTTGTCGAGCGCCTGCAACGCCTTCAGGACCGCGGCCCGGGTGATCTCGATATCGATGTAGAGCTGCGCGGCACGGTGCTGCAGCGCCTGGAATTCGCCGATCGCCTTGCCGAACTGCTTGCGCTCCTTCAGATACGTCACGGTGCGGCCGAACACCGCGTCGGAGAGGCCCACCATTTCGGAGGCGACCGCGCCGCGGCCGATATTGAGCACGCCCTCGAGCAGCCCAAAGCCCTGATCGACCTCGCCGAGCACGCTGTCGGCATTGACTTCGACATTGTCGAACACGATGCGCGCCGCGTTGTGCGAATCGACCATCGCGGTGCGCTCGACCGCGAGGCCCTTCGCTCTGGGATCGACCAAGAACAGCGTCAGCCCGTTCTTGTCGCCGGCGCTGCCTGCGCTGCGCGCCGCGACGATCAGCAGGTCGGCGGTGTGGCCATCGACCACGAAGGCCTTGTCGCCGGACAGCTTGAAGCCGTTGCCGGAGCGCGTCGCCTGCAATTTGGTCTGCAGCGGCCGATGCTTGGCACCCTCATCGATCGCGAGCGCGGCGAGCAGCGAGCCGTCGGCGATCTTCGGCAGATGCTGCGCCTTCTGCGCCTCGCTGCCTCCGCGCGACAGCGCTGAGGCCCCAAGCACCGAGGTCGAAAGGAACGGCGACGGCATCAAGGTGCGGCCGATCTCCTCCATGACGATGCCGGCCTCGACGCAACCGAGCCCGCTGCCGCCGAACTGATCCGGCACCAGCAGGCCGGAGAAGCCCATCTCGGCAAAGGTTGTCCAGATCTCGCGCGAGAAGCCGGTGGTGTCCTTGGCATCGCGCAGGCCGCGCAGATGCGCCACCGGCGCCTTGTCGCTGATGAGACCGCGCGCACTGTCGCGCAGCATGGATTGTTCTTCGGTGAGGACGAGGGCCATGGAGAATCCGATCTAACGTTCTAAGCAGAAAATTTCCGAGTTCGTCATTCCGGGGCGATGCGACAGCATCGAACCCGGAATCTCGAGGTTCCGGGTTCGTCGCTTCGCGCCGCCCCGGAACGACGGGTAGCTACGCCCCCGGCAGATCGAGGATGCGCTTGGCGACGATGCCGAGCATCACCTCCGAGGTGCCGCCCTCGATCGAGTTGGCCTTGGTGCGCAGCCAGGCGCGCGGGCGGGCGCCGCCCCGGGAGCGGTCGCTCTCCCATTCCAGCGCGTCGATGCCGCCGGCCGACATCAGGATCTCGTAGCGGCGCTTGTTGAGCTCGGTGCCGTAATATTTCATCGCCGAGGAGAACGCCGGATGCGACTGCCCGGCCTTGGCGAGATCGACCGCGCGCTCCGCCGCCGCGGCGAGCGCGGCCTCGTCGACCTCGAAATTCGCGATCTGGCTGCGCAGCTGCGCGTCGTCGAGCTTGCCTTGCGCGTCCGCGCCGACCGAGTCGGCCGCGATCTGGCCGAGCGGACGGCCGACGCCGCGCTCGCCCATGCCCGAGATCATCGCGCGCTCATGCTGCAGCAGATACTTCGCGACATCCCAGCCGCGATTGACGGTGCCGACGACATGCGCCTTCGGCACGCGGACATTGTCGAAGAAGGTTTCGCAGAACGGCGAATAGCCGGAGATCAGCAGGATCGGCTTTGTGGACACACCCTTCGACGTCATGTCGAAGAGAATAAAACTGATGCCGTCGTGCTTCTTCGCCGCCGGATCGGTGCGCACCAGGCAGAAGATCCAGTCGGCATAGTTGGCGTAGGACGTCCAGATCTTCTGGCCGTTGATGATGTAATCGTCGCCGTCGCCGACCGCGCGGGTCTGCAGCGAGGCGAGGTCGGAGCCGGCGTTCGGCTCGGAATAGCCCTGGCACCAGCGGATCAGGCCCGCGGTGATCTTCGGCAGGTGCTCCTTCTTCTGCTCCTCGGTGCCGTATTTCAGCAGTGCCGGCCCGAGCATCGAGATGCCGAACGAGGTCAGCGGCTGACGCGCGCCGATCGCCGCCATCTCCTGACGCACGATCTTGGCTTCCTCGCCGTCGAGGCCGCCGCCGCCATATTCCTTCGGCCAATGCGGCACGGTCCAGCCCTTGTCGCGCATCCGCTCGAACCAGACCCGCTGCGCGTCCGACGAGAATTTCGCGTTGCGGCCACCCCAGAAGGTGTCGCCATCCGAGGTCATCGGTTTGCGCATCTCCGCCGGGCAATTTTGCTCCAGCCAGGCGCGGGTCTCTGCGCGGAATTTCTCGAGGTCAGCCATGGTGCGTTTCCAGTCAAAATCGTCGAATTGGATTCGACCTTAGACCTACGCAGCCGCCGAATTCAATATGCCTCGCGGCCGCGCCATGCTCTGGCGTCGCTACTCACTCTGCGCATTCGGGTGTATCGCCGAGATGGGGTAACGATTGAAAAACAAGAGGAAACGGACATGCGGCTGAAGCTGCTTTCGCCTAGCGAAATGAACGCCGCCCAGAAAGAAACCTACGACGAGTCGATCGCCGGCAAGCGCGGCGCGCCACCGGCGCCGATGATGGCCTGGCTGAACAGCCCGGAGATGGCGCGGCACGCCACCCGGCTCGGCGAGGTGCTGCGCTTCGACACGATCTTTCCCCCAAAGCTGTCGGAGATCGCGATCCTGGTCACCGCCCGGCACTGGACCGCGCATTACGAATGGTATGCCCACAAGCGCCTCGCGCTGAAGGGCGGCCTCGATCCGAAGATCATCGAGGACATTCGCGTGCGCCGGACGCCGACCTTCGACGATCCCAAGGCCAGGGTGATCTACGACGTCGCCAAGGCGTTGCACGAGGGTCACGGCCTTCCCAAGGGACTGTATGACGAGGCGATCGAGGTGCTGAGCCAACGCGGCCTGGTCGAGGTGATCGGCCTCTGCGGCTACTACACCAT